>CADEFX010000022.1 GCA_902826715.1 uncultured Hyphomicrobiales bacterium
CTGGCGGCTGGCTGTCCGGTCGTGGTGCGTGGAGCGGCGAGCGCCGCATCCCCAATTTATAGGCGATTACGTAGTTGACACACCCAGCGATCTAAGGCATTGTGTTTCTTAGAGAGGGACACAAGCCATGTCGGCACTAAACCTGAAATATCTTCATGATGAAGCCGCCGCTTTCGCGGAGCTAGAACGCCTGATGTGGCCTGACGGCCCGGTCTGCCCGCATTGCGGCGGGATGGATCGCATCTATGCCCTCAAGGGCGTTCGTTCGAAGCCCAGCAAGAAGAACCCTGAAGGCGTCGAACGCCACGGCCTCAAGAAGTGCGGCCACTGCCGCAAGCAGTTCACCGTCCGCGTTGGCACGATCTTCGAGGACAGCCACGCCCCGCTGCACAAGTGGTTTCAGGCTATCCGCCTGATGGTGTCGTCCAAGAAGGGCATCAGCAGCCATCAACTGCACCGCACTCTGGAGGTGCAGTACAACACCGCTTGGTTCATGAGCCACCGCATCCGCGAGGCGATGCGTTCCGGCTCGCTGGCGCCCATGGGCGGCGGTGGCGGCATCGTCGAAGTGGACGAGACCTTCATCGGCAAGAAGAAGGACACGGCGAAACGCCGTGGCTACGCCCATATGCACTCCGTCCTCACTCTAGTTGATCGCACTGGCGAGGCGCGAAGCTTCCATGTGGATGGCACGAGCGCGAAGGAAGTGGTTCCGATCGTGCTCCAGAACCTCGCTTTTGAAGCGAAGGTTGTGACCGACGAGGCTGGTCAGTACGCCCACCTCCACATTGACGTAGCCGAGCATCACGTTGTGAAGCACCGCGTCAAAGAGTGGGGTCGCGGCGAGATCCACACCAACACGGTGGAAGGCTATTTCAGCGTCTTCAAGCGCGGCATGAAGGGCGTCTATCAGCACTGCTCGGAGAAGCATCTGCACAGGTATCTGGCGGAGTTCGATTTCCGTTACAACAACCGCTCAAAGCTCGGGGTTGAAGACAAGGAACGCGCCGAGAAGGCGACCGTAGGCGCCAAGGGCAAGAGGCTGACTTACAGGGCCGCTGATAGGACCTAACGCAGAACAGATGACGCGCGAATTGCGTCGCGCGTATCGTGTCTGGATGCGATCGAAGAGCCGTCGCTAGAAGGAGCGCGGATCGTGGAACCTCAATCGCTTTGCGGGTGCTACGCACAGACCAAATGGGCCGAAACCGCTATCGACAAGCTCCAGGCCGACATCGAGGAGTTTGTCGCGACAGACCCATATGAAATCGCGTCCAAGGTGGACCTTCAGGCTAGCGAGGAGATCCGATATTTTAAGATCAAAGGGAAGCTTCCGCCCTGCATCTTCATTGATGTTCGCAACATCCTCGCGAACCTCCGTGATCCTTTGGACAACGTCCTTGCCATCCTCTCCCAACGGAAGAGAGGGGCTGCTGACAAAGTTGGCTTCCCGTTCGGCAAAAGCCCAAAGGCGCACAGTTCCGCGCTTAAAGAAATAAAAGATTTCCTCCCGGATGGCGCCGTCGATCTGATCCGCAAAGCCGAGACGCATCCGGGAGGGAATGCTCACCTTCGCGCCCTTCACGACCTCAACATCGACAAGAAACACCGACTCCCCATCGCGCCATTCAACATCCGCACGTCCTGCTTGGCGCAGTGGCTGGCCGTGTTCAAGGGAGGCCGTGTTATTCGCGTCGGTTTCAAGAATGGCACCTATCTGGTGCCGATTCTGCCCGGTCTGCCTGGAGCCGGAAACCTCGCGCAGTCCAACCCGCCGCCCACCTTCATTCCCGACAAGGGTTTTGTCCTTGAGCCCGGACCGGGAGATGATGATATGGCCTTCTTGACCGTTGTGCCGGGAACGGAGTTTCAAGCAGATTTCAAGCCGACTCTCGATGTAGCGTTCACTAAGACGGTCGGGCTCGAACGGGAGCCTATTTGCGTAGCGCTCCATCAGATGCGCCATCTCGTCGAGGGCATCTTGCTGACGTTTGAGAAGCGCTTCTTCTGACTGCTTACCCATGGCGCACCTCGCGGTGCGCGAACGAGTATGCTAGTGCGCGTAGCCATCTGGAGGCCCCATGGCACAACGCAAGACGAAATCTGACGACGACAGGACACAGCGCCAGAAGTTTATAGAGACGGCGCGTGAGCACGGCGTCGACGAGAAAAGCGACAAGGCTTTTCTGGATGTGGTGCGCAAGATCGCGAAGGCACCCCCTCAGAAGGCCAAGAAGGCAGCCCGCAAGAAGTCCTAGCCCACCTCGTTTTCCCTTTTTGGATGGCGGCGCTTGTCCAGCCAGTTGCTCAGGCTGGTACCGTACCAAGCCGTCTTGAGCCACACCCACGACCGCGCCCAAACGCGGAGCGGCAAGGATGCGGGCGGCCAGACTATCTTTAATTCGACGGTAGCTATGGAAAGTTCGGTGTAGACCGGCTTGTGAAGATATGGGGCTGCTCCCGGCACCCGTGCATCGAAAGTGGACGGATCGATCGCGAGCGCCTTCCATAGGCGTCGCTCCATACGAATGACCTTCCCTTCTTGGGTGCCAAACCCGAATACGAGAACGTGTCCATCTCGGGCCGCTCGAGCGAATTCCTTGAGATGCTCCCCGTCCACCATCTCCCAAAAATTCAGCCTTGCGTATTGGCGCCAGCCCCAGGCGCTCTCGCGATGCAAGTACCGCAGAACTTCGATTATGTCGGTTTCCGGGTACGAGCCCGGCTCTAGTTCTGTCCTGATACGGCGCCGAACATCTTTGGCGCTCTGTCGATCGATCCACCACTTGAGGGGTGTGTAAGAAAACAGGAGCGCCGCCAGCACAAAGCAGGTGAGCGCGATCCAATTGGCGTCCAGCCATGCCCATGGGATCATGCTCCATGGGCCAGTCCGGTCGGGCGTGTGGCGCTCGCCCACAATGAGCAAGCCAATACCCACCAGCCATTGGATAGCGGGCCGCACAAATCGAGACATCGAAAACGCCCCCGGATGAGCTTTCCTAATCTATATCCGGATTCGTGGGTTTGTGAAATACGCAATCCCCAATTTATAACGGTACGGCCCTCGCCGTTCCGCCCCTGCGGGGGCCATGCAGTGACGCAAAGCCTCGGGCCCGATGGGCCGCGAGGGGTTTGTGCATGGAATGCGCGCACCCATCGACGCCACTGCGTCCCCGGCGATGTGGAGAGCGCGGTGCGTTGGCCGGGGCGTGTGAAGATCCCGGATCGCCGCGCCGGCTTCGCAGGCGCGGCGTCCGGGAATGCAGAGGGAGAGGGTGGGGCGACTCGGAGCGACGGGAGCAGGCGCAAAACAAAGCTGACCCGGACTCGTTGAGCCGTGGGTCCTCGGGACCCTCGGAACACGTCCGAGGGCAGGCAAGCCCGAGGATGACACCGTGAGAGTGGTTAGTCGGTGCACTTGAGGACAATCACAGCGATGCCGCACCCGCAGAGAGCGGGGATGGCGGTGCCACGCCCACCGATGTCATCCTCGCGCTTGTCGCGAGGACCCATCGATCCGCGGATTGGATGGGCGAGTTGATGCGAGGCATCGCAAATCACGCTTGCCCGGGTTCGTGGAGCCATGGGTCCTCGGACTCCTCGGAACATGTCCGAGGGCAGGCAAGTCCGAGGTGACGTCGAGAGAGAGTGTATGGGCCGCGCCGTCCTTAGCGCTTAAGAACATGCTCGAGCCGCGTGAGGCGTGACGCCTATCACTCCAGGAGGAGTGGCGACGCATGCAGGCTTCGCCGATCGGAAGACGGAGGCGGCCGTGCCGCGCTCTAGCTCGCTGCCTTGCCTATTGTCGTTACGGCACCGCCGACCGCGGTGCGGCCGCCATCCACCACGTACTGCGCGCCCGTGATGCTGCTCGCGTAGTCCGACGACAGGAACAGCACCGTGTTGGCGATCTCCTCCGGCGTTGCGTAGCGGCCGAGCGGAATGGCGGCGCTGTAGCGCTTGCCGACGCTGGCGGGATCGGACGGATCGATCTGCGACTCCACGGAATGGATCATGCGCGTGTCGACCGGCCCGGGACAAACCGCGTTGATGCGGATGCCGAAGCGACCGTTCTCGCCCGCCGACGCCTTCGTCAGGCCGACCACCGCATGTTTGGACGCCACATACGCCGGCATGTTCGGCGATGCCACCAGCCCCGCCACCGACGCGGTGTTGACGACCGTGCCCGACTTCTGCGCGATCATCACCGGCAGCACGTGGCGCAGGCCGAGGAACACGCCTTTGACGTTCACGCTCATGATCTGGTCGAACATCGCCTCGTCGTATTCCGCCGTCGGGGCGATGGTGCCTTCGATGCCGGCGTTGTTGAAGAAGCAGTCGATGGTGCCATAGGTGTCGAGCGCTGCCTTGACGTACGCCTGCACGTCAGCCGATCGGGTCACGTCGGCTGTCACCGATATCGCCTCGCCGCCTTGCTGCTTGATGGTACCGGCTGTGCGCTCGGCGCCCGCCGCGTCGCGATCCACCACCACCACCCTGGCATTGTGGGTGGAGAAGGCCAGGGCCGTGGCCCGGCCGATGCCGTTGCCGGCGCCTGTGATCAGCGCGACTTTGCCCTTGAAATCCATGAACGTCCTCCGTCTGCCGCGGGGTTTGGATGCGAGTGCGGCCTTGCTGCCACGGTGGGCTGGGATGAGGCGTTCGGTCAACCCAGTTGCACTCGAAAGTGCGTCTTGATTTGGCTACGGTCTTTCGCCAAAGGAAGACCAAGGGTGGAGGGAGTAAAGCGTAATGCCGCGTCTTGGCCGTCCGGCCGCGGAGTTAGGGCCGGAATATGACGCGGTGGTCGTCGGCTCCGGATATGGCGGCGGCACGGCCGCGTCGCGTCTGGCACGCATGGGCTTCAAAGTCGCCGTGCTCGAGCGCGGCCGCGAGTATCTGCCAGGCGAGTATCCGACCAATCCGCTGCAGGCGCAGCGTGAGACGCAGATCTCATTCGGCAACAAGCGCATCGGCCCGACGAACGCGCTGTTCGACCTGCGCCTCGGCAGCGACGTGCACGTGATGCTCGGCTGCGGCTTGGGCGGCACGTCCCTCATCAACGCCAACGTGTGTCTGGCGCCGGACTTCCTGGTGTTCGAGGACGACGCGTGGCCGACGCCTGTCCGGTCCGACCACTGGCTCAACGTCGGCTATCACCGCGCCAAGCAGATGCTGGCGCCGGGTCCGCTGCCCGCCCAATTCAATCCGATGAAATTGCGCGCGCTGGAAACAGCGGCCAAGGCATTCGATCGGACGGTGGAGCGGGTGCCGCTGCATATCGCCTTCAGTGATGGCGCGACGTCCGCCGGCGTCCGCCAGCCCGCGTGTACGCACTGCGGCGATTGCATGGGCGGCTGCAACGTCGGCGCCAAGACAACGGTCCACTCCACCTATCTCGCCGATGCCGCCAATCACGGCGCGCAGATGTTCACGCACGTGCTGGTGCGGGCTGTGGAACCCGTCGGCGACGGACGCTGGCGCATCATCTACGTGCGCCAGGACGAGACGGCGCGCACGGTGCCGGTGCGCATGGTGACGGCGCGCCACGTCGTGCTCGCCGCCGGCACGCTCGGCTCCACCGAGATTCTGATGCGCTCGCGCGAGCGCGGCCTGAGCGTGTCGGACCGCCTCGGCAAAGGCTTTTCCACCAACGCGGACGCCATTGCCTTCGGCTACAACAACACGATGCCGGTCAACGCCATCGGCGTCGGCTATCCACCGCGCAAGGGCGTGCCGAGCCCCGGTCCCGCTGTCACGGGCCTCATCGATTTCCGCCGCCGCAAGGACCCGCCCGACCGCCTCGCCATCGTCGAGGCCTCCGTGCAAAGCGCGATGGCGGCGCTGCTTCCGTTCGTGCTTCCCGCCGGCGCGATGGCGGGCACGTCCACGCAATCGGGATTGAGCAGTGCCATTGCCGAGCTGCAGCGCACGCTGCAGAGCGTGATCCAGGGCGCCTACTCCGGCGCCGTGCACAACACGCAGGTGTTCCTCGCCGTCGGACACGACGGTGCCGCCGGCGAGCTGTCACTCAAGAACGATCAGATGGCCATCGCCTGGCCTGACGCTCTGAAGAACCCGGTCTACGACCGCATCCACGCGACACTCCAGAAGGCGGTTGCGGCGACGGGCGGCACCTACGTTCCCAACCCCGTGAGCAACAAGCTGCTCGGCGGCAACCTCATGACCGTGCATCCGCTGGGCGGCTGCGGCATGGGCGAGGATCGCATGCGCGGCGTCGTCGACCACAAGGGCCGCGTCTTCGATACCGATTCCGGCAAGGCTGCCGACGCCGTTCACGATGGCCTGTTTGTCATGGACGGTTCGATCGTGCCGCGCTCGCTCGGAGTGCATCCGCTGCTGACCATCACTGCGCTGGCCGAGCGCTCCATGCTGCTGCTGGCCCGCGACCTCAAGCGCAACCTGCCGCTGGATCCGCCGGCCAATGCCCCGCAGCGCGATTTCACGCCGGGATTACGCGTGCTCGATAAGAGTCCGGGATTCATGTCGCGTATGTTCGGCCGCGGTACGAGCTGAGGCGCGGGATGTCAGGAGAAGGACCCATGCGCCTAGCGCGCGAGCTGGACAAGATGCAGGCACGCTATGACGCAGTCGTCGTCGGCTCGGGCTATGGCGCCGGCGTCGCTGCCTCGCGCCTCGCCCGCATGGGCTACAGCGTCGCCGTGCTGGAGCGCGGCCGCGAGTTCGCCATCGGCGAGTTTCCCGACACACTGCCGGAGGCCACGCAGGAGTTTCAGTACGTCTTCAACGGCAGGCATGAGGGCAAGCGGACTGGGCTTTTCGAGCTGCACTACGGCCGCGACATGCACGTGCTGGTCGGTTGCGGACTGGGCGGCACCTCCCTCATCAATGCCAACGTTTCGCTGCCGCCCGATCCGCGTGTGTGGGAGGACCGGCGCTGGCCGACCGAGCTTTTCCACGACGATACGCTCGAGGAAGGTTTCGCCCGCGCGCGCCGCATGCTGCGTCCGATGCCCTATCCAAATGACAAGCCGCTCGACAAGCTGACGCGCCTCGGCGAAGCGGCAACGGCGCTTGGTGCCGAGCTGTCGCATCCGCCCATCAACGTGGCCTTCCAGACCGGCCCCAATGCGGCCGGCGTCGTCCAGCCGGCTTGCAATCTGTGCGGCGATTGCTGCTCGGGCTGCAACGTCGGCGCCAAGACCACGGTGCAGATGACCTATCTGCCGGACGCCGTGAACCACGGTGCGGAGGTCTTCACCGGGGCCACCGTCCGTCACGTGAAGAAGGAAGCCGATGGCTGGCGCGTGCTGTATACGCCGACCTCGGCCCGGCGCGATGGCTTCCGCTCGCCCGAGCGCTCGGTGGCCGCCAAGATGGTCGTGCTCGGCGCGGGCGCGCTCGGGTCCACGGAAATTCTTCTCCGCTCGCGCGCCGAAGGCCTCGCCGTGTCGGACCGCCTGGGCCAAAGCTTCACCGGCAACGGCGACGTGCTGGCCTTTGCCTACAACGGCGACAAGGCCGTCAACGGCGTCGGCGTCGGTGTTCCCGCGCGCACCGATATCGCTCCGCCCGGGCCCTGCATCGCCGGCGCCATCGACCTCAGGGCATCGTTCGCCCTCGAAGAGGGAATGATCATCGAGGAAGGCGTGCTTCCCTCCGGCCTCGCCGAGATCCTGCCCGCCACCTTCAGCGTCGGCCGCATCTTCGGCAAGGACACGGACCACGGAGCCGTCGACGAGGCAAAAGAGGCGGCGCGCCGTGCCACGAGCGCGTTGCTCGGCACCTGGCGCGGGGCCATGCACAACACCTCGACCTTCCTCGTCATGGCGCACGACGGCAGCGCCGGCCGCCTCGAAATGGACGACGACCGCATTCGCGTGGACTGGCCGGGCATCGCCAAGGAGCCGGTGTTCGAGCGCGTCGGCGATGCCTTGCTGAAGGCTGCGGCGGCCAACGGCGCCACCTACATTCGCAATCCCATCCAGAACACGTTTCTGGGCAAGAACGTCGTCAGCGTGCATCCGCTCGGCGGCTGCGGCATGGGCCGCGACAGCACGCAGGGCGTCGTCGATCATGCCTGCCGCGTCTATGACGCGAGCTCCAGCGCCGGGCCCAACGCCGTCCATGAGGGCCTCTACGTCTGCGACGGCGCCGCCGTTCCGCGGTCAGTCGGTGTCAATCCGCTGCTGACCATCACGGCGCTTGCCGAGCGCGCCATGATGCACGTTGCCAAAAGCGGCGGCCGAGATTTCGACGACAAGGCCAAATCTGATGCGCCGGTCCGCCAGCTCCCGGCAGCGGCAGAGATGCCGTCGACGAAACTCGGCATGCTGGTGCGCAAGATCGGACTGCATGATCTGACGGGAATGGCCACCGAGGCCATCGCCACCCTGAAAGCCGCCGGTCAAGGCGCCGATGCGAAAACGGTGCCGGTCGACACATCGGCGGCAGGCATCGAATTCACCGAACGCATGGCTGGCTACGTCTCCGACAAGCGCGGTGCCGACCACGCCGAGGCCGCGGCGACCGGCAAGGCTGCAGGCGCCGACTTCAGCTTCACCGTGGCCGTCCGCATTGGCGACATCGATGCTTTCATTCGTGATCCCGCCCACGCCGGCACGCTCTCGGGCACCGCCATGTGCTCCGCGCTGTCGCCCGATCCGCTCGACATCAGCAACGGCGTGTTCCGCCTCATGCGCCGGTCGGACGAGCAGGTCGAGACGCGGCTGTTCGAATACCTGATGACGCTGACCACCCGCGACGGCCGGACCTTCGACTTCAAGGGCGTGAAATACGTGCACGACGATCGTCGCGCCGATCTGGTGGCCGATACGACGACGCTGTTCATCGATCTGGCCGAGACCGGCACGACCGGCAACGCCGCGCGCGGCATCCTGCGCATCAAGCCTCTGGACTTTGCCAAGCAGGTGCGCACGCTCAAGCCCATCGGCGGCGGGTCGCATATCGAGCGCGCGAGCGCGGTCGCCAAGTTCGGTGCCCTGTTCGCGGGCCAGCTTTTCGACGTCTACGGCGACATCTTCGCGCCCGTCCGCCGCTTCGATCCCGAGCGCGCGCGCAAGAAGCGCGGCCTGCGCGCCGGCGAGCCGGAGGTCCACGGCTTCACCACCGCCGACGGCAAGCGTCTGCGGCTCGCCCGCTACAAGGGCGGCGCCAAGGGCCCGCTCCTCTTCAGCCATGGCCTGGGCGTCTCGAGCCTGACTTTTCGCATCGACACCATCGACACCAACCTGCTCGAGTTCATGGTCGAGCACGGCTACGACTGCTGGCTGCTGGACTTCCGTGCCAGTATCGATCTGCCATATGCGCGCGAGCGCTGGACCGCCGACGATTGCGCGCGCGAGGACTACCAGCCGGCCGTCGATCTCATCCGCCGCGAGACCGGCGCCCAGAGCGTGCAGGTTCTGGCACATTGCTTCGGTGCCACCACCTTCGTCATGGCCATGCTCGGCGGGCATCTCTCGGGGGTCCGCTCGGCCGTGATCTCGCAGATCGCCGCCGACGTCATCGTTCCCTTTTATCCGCAGCGCCTCTTGGCCTACCTGCGGACGCCGTCCGTGCTCAGCCTTCTGGGCATCGGCGCCGTCAACGCCCGCGCCACCGTCAACGACGGCATTGCCAACCGCATCGCAGACGGCCTGATCCGCGTGGCCGTGCCCTTCCAACGCGAGGAGCGCACCCGCAACGCCACCTCCAGCCGCATCACTGCGTTGTATGGCCAGCTTTATGAAACCGACCAGCTCAACACACTGACGTTCGAGACCGGGCTGCCGGAAATGTTCGGCGACGCCAACATCGACGCCTTCAAGCACCTCGCCCTCATCGCCCGCCGCACTACCGTAGTCGATGCCGCCGGCAACGACGCCTACATGCCGCATCTGGAGCGTCTGGCAATTCCGATCTCATTCATTCATGGCGGCGAAAACGCCTGTTTCCTGCCCGAAAGCACAGCACGCACGCTGGCCAAGCTGTCGGCCCGCAACGGCTCCCATCTCTACGACCGTCATGTGATCCCCAACTACGGCCACATCGACTGCATTTTCGGCAAGTCGGCCGCCGTAGACGTCTATCCTAAAATGCTGACACATCTGGAAGAAACGGCTATCGTCAGCTGATCGTAGATCTCGACGACACCCGCACATGCCCAATCCCAAAAAGCCACGCCAGGGCGCCGCGCGCACGACCCCCTTGCGCCACAACACTCTGGAGGCGCGCCGCGAGGCCCTGCTGATGCGCCTGCAGAATCTCGATGAAGCCGCGAAGAGCAGCCGCGGCTATCGCAGCACGCTGGTCCTGCTGAACCAGAAGTATCGCAAAGCCACCCTGGCGGCCCGGCTTGGCATTCTCCAGGCTGCCGCCTTCATGATCGAAGTGCTGGAAATGCTCCCTTTTGTGTGACGCGGAGAACAAGACCACAAAAATCCAATATTTCCCGCGCTTCCTACGCCGGGACATCATCTCGGCTGGTTGCTGCTCGCCATCGCCAACGCGCCCCGCAACGACATCACCGTTGCACCGAGCACATTCCGCCTGAAAAGCAAAGGGCGTGCCCTTGCGTCTCGCTCTCTCCTATCCCACAACTACCGCCCTCCCCGCGGAGAGGCGAACGCCACATGACACCGTCACAAAGCTTTTTTGCACACTGGTACTTTCACGGCCCCAATCTCATTCTGGCTGCATTGATGTATGCCCTCGCCGGCCGTCTCATCCTGTCGTTGTTTCTGGGCGAGGATCGGATGATCGCCCGTGTCTTCAACGCTGTGACCAACCCGGTTCTCAGCGTGGTAGGCGTCGTGACGCCCCGCATCGTGCCGGTCGGGCTTTTGATCGTTTTTGCGATGATCTGGCTATTCGTCGCGCGAATCGCGCTGGTCTTCGTGCTGGCGATGTTCGGCATTCGCCCCTCGCTCGGTTAATGGCCATGCCAGGCTCCAGCGATCGCGAAAGCACCCTGAAAAATGTGCTCCTTATCGCCACGGCCGGTCTGGCCCTGCTGAACGGCATGCACTTCTCACCCCTGTTCGATCCGGTGCTTTTCTTCGTCCATCGTTTGGCGCCAAAGTTTCTCAGTCCCCTGGTGCTCTTCTATTTCAACTCGTTGTTGATATCGCTCACGACGCTGCTGCTGGCCGGCGTGCCGACCGCCATCTATGAGCGCGTGCGAGGACTGAAGGAGAGCACAACGGTGTCCCTCTGCATCTGGCTCTCTGGCGTCCTTCTGCTCACTCTGCCTGCCTTGCAGTCAGCGGCCCGCGGCGAGTGAAACGCATTCCAAACCTCCGAATAAAAGCAGGATTCACGTTTCGGCCGAGCCCCTTCATGTGTATTGACATGAATCCATCCGAAATGGCCTTGCTCTAGATGAGCCCCGCAATCTACGACCTCGTCATCATCGGTGGCGGCATCAACGGATGCGGCATCGCTGCGGATGCGGCAGGTCGCGGCCTGAAGGTTCTCCTTGCCGAGCAGGGCGACCTCGGCGGCGCCACGTCATCGTCGAGCTCCAAGCTCATCCACGGCGGCCTGCGCTATCTCGAGCACTACGAGTTCCGCCTCGTGCGCGAAGCGCTCACCGAGCGCGAGGTGTTGCTCAAGAAGGCGCCGCACATCGTCTGGCCCTTGCGCTTCGTGCTGCCGCACGTGCCGGGGCTGCGCCCGCCCTGGATGATCCGCGCCGGCCTGTTCCTCTACGATCACCTCTATCGCCGCCGGGCCATTCCCGCCTCCCGCGCCATCGATCTGCGCAACGATGCTGCCGGCACACCGCTCAAGTCCGAGCTCGCCTCCGGCTTCACCTACTGGGACTGCTGGGTCGACGATGCCCGCCTCGTCGTCCTCAACGCCCGCGCCGCTGCCGACAAGGGTGCCGACATACGCACGCGCTGCCGCGTCGAAAGTGCCCGTGCAGATGCAGCGCTATGGCACGTGACCCTGCGCACCGGCGATGCGCGCCAGGACATCACGGCGCGCGCTCTCGTCAACGCCGCAGGCCCATGGGTCGGCGCCGTGCAAGCGATGATCCAGCAAGGCCCGCGGCGCAACCATGGCGGCGTGCGCCTCGTCAAAGGCAGCCACCTCGTCGTCCCGCGCATCCCCGGCGCCAACGATGCCTACTTGCTGCAAAGCCCAGACCGCCGCATCGTGTTCGCGTTGCCCTATGAAGAGGACTTCACGATCATCGGCACGACTGATGTCCCCTACGCCGGCGATCCCAGCGGCGTGCACATCGACGACAGCGAGATCGACTATCTGCTGAGCCTCGCCCAGGATTTCTTCAAGGCGCCGCTGCGGCGTGAGGACATCGTGTGGACCTACGCCGGCGTCCGTCCTCTCTACGACGACCAGGCCGCCGATCCCTCTGCCGTCACGCGCGACTATCATCTTGAGCTTGCCGCCGGAGCGGACAACCCACCGCTGCTGACCATTATGGGCGGCAAGGTGACGACCTACCGCCGCCTCGCACTCGAGGCGCTGGAGCGGCTGGCGCCCTACCTGCCGGCCATGGGACCGGCCTGGACCGAGAATGCGCCGCTGCCGGGGGGTGACATCCCGAGCGGCGACTTCAAGGCGTGGCTTGCCGATGTGCAGTGCCGCCTCCCGGGCTTCGATCCCGCCTTTTTGCGCCGTCTCGCACGCCGGCACGGGACCGCAGCCTTGGACATCGTCGGCGACGCCTGCGATATGGCCGGCCTGGGCCGGCATTTCGGCGCCGGCCTTACCGAGCGCGAGGTCCTCCATCTTGGCGACCGTGAGTGGGCTCGCACGCCCGAGGACGTGCTCTGGCGCCGCACCAAGGTCGGCTTGCATCTCACACCGGCCGAGCGCCAGACTGCCGTCCGCGAGATCGCGCGGCTTCTATAGCCCGGAGAGAGGGCACGTGGCGTCGGCACGACCTCACCTCCCAATAAATGTCATCCTCGGGCTTGTCCCGAGGACCCATGGTCCCACAAGTCCCAAAGGCAGTTTCGCAACTCTGCAGCGCGGCACGTGGCATCCAACGGTGTCCCCGTTTGTGGCGCGCTGGGTCCTCGGACCAAGTCCGAGGATGACACCGAGGGTGTGGCACCGCATCTCCATGCTATGACGGTCATAAGTCGATAGGCAAACATAGTGATGACCGGTCCCCGCGTTGCCATCATCGGTGTCTGGCTGGAAAGCAACCGGCAGGCGCCCGTCGCCAAAGAGGACGATTTCCGCAGCCTTTACTGGCTCGAAGGCGACGCCATCCTGGAGGCCGCCCGCGCCCCGCAGCCCTACATCCTGGGCGAGGCCGCAGCATTCGTTAAAACCATGGATGCCACCGGCCCCTGGCAGCCGGTCCCGATCCTCCTCGCCGCCTGCCATCCGCACGGCCCCGTCGATGGCCGTCTCATGGACCAAATGCTTGGCATCATGCGCGCCGGCCTAGAAAAAGCCGGGCCCCTCGACGCCGTCTACGTCGCCAACCACGGCGCCATGATCGCCACCGACCGCGACGACCCCGACGGCGAGATCATCGCGCTCGCCCGCGAGTTCGCCGGCCCGAAAGGCAAGGTCGTCGTCACGCTCGATCTGCACGGCAACATCTCCGAGCGCATGGTCGAGGAGTGCGATCTCATCGTCGGCTACCGCACCAACCCGCACGTCGACATGACCGAGCGCGGCGAGGAAGCCGCCCTGTCCTTCCGCCTCATCCTGGCCGGCCTCGCCGATCCCAAGGCCGTCCTCATCCGCCTGCCCCTCACACCTGCCCCCGTCGGCCTGCTCACCGGCAGCGGACCTTATGGCGACATGATCGACTACGGTACGCGCCGCCGCGCCGAGCTCGCCGGCGACATCCTCAACGTCTCCATCTTCGGCGGCTTCGTCTTCGCCGACAGCGACAAGAACGGCGTTGCCATTATCGTCACCGCCCGCAACGACGTGACGCGAGCCCAGATGCTGGCCCGCGAGATCGCCGAGCGCGGCTGGGCGCAGCGCGAGACGTTCAAGAAAAGGCTCGTCCCGCTCACCGAGGCCGTCACCCTGGCCCGCCAGCGCAACCGCCCCGCCGTCATCTTTGCCGACACCGGCGATAATCCCGGCGGCGGCGGCACGGGACGCACCACCGAGTTGCTCGCCGCCCTGCATCAATCCGGCGTCGAGAACGTCCTCTACGGCAGCTTCTTCGATCCACCGCTCGCCGCGGCTGCGCATCAGGCCGGTATCGGGGCAAAGCTGCGCGCCTGCTTCAATACTGCTCCGGGCCTCCCCTGCGACGCGCCCTTCGAGGCCGATGCCGAGGTCGTCGGCCTGCATGACGGCACCATCGTCGGCCGCCTGGGCTGGGCGCAAGGGCGCACCCTTCGGCTCGGCCCCTCCGCCGCGCTGCGCATCGGCGGCATGACCGTCATTGTCATCTCCGACCGCATGCAGACGCTCGACCCGATGTTCTTCGAGATGTTCGGCCTCGACATCGGCGCCGCGCACACCGTCATAGTCAAATCGCGCGGTCATTTCCGCGCTGGCTTCATCCCCTGGTTTCCGCCCGAGCGCGTGCACGAGATCGACAGCGAAGGCCTCACTTCGCCGGTGCTCGAACGTCGGCAATGGCATCGCTTGCCGCGTCCCTCCTACCCGCTTGACGAGACCGCGGAGTGGTCCCCGCCGCCTTGGCCCACCTTCTAGGTTTCAGCCGCAAGCTGCGCCATGTGGTCGCTCGCACCGCTGGCGGAGAAGCGGCTGCAACCGGTGGAAAGCACTGTGTTAACCGATAAATCTCATTGCATATCAAATCATTGACAGATGACAGAGTGCCTTTCTCTGGCCTCAAACACCTTCCCTTCAGGTTAACCACAAGTGAAGCCCTCCGTGCCAATTGGCGCCCGATGCCCTTAGGGGTCGGATTGGAGGGGTACCTGTCATCCGGCCCGAGTTCGTCGCCACCACTCTTTAAAGCGGCGTGCCGGGCACCCACGAGGGGAGAGATCCAGTATGAGCGTACTTTCCATGACCGCGCGCGCGGTCGTGTCGGCCTGCGCCTTGTGCCTTTTTGCAATGCTCGGCGTTTCGCCCGCCGCAGCCGACGACAACGCGGCGTGGTTCGGCAGCAGCTTCAAAGGCACCAATCTCGGCCTGAGCGCCGGCATGATGAAGTTGGGTGCCGGCCGGCATGAAGGGGCGACAAGCCGGCGCAAATCTCGCGGCACACAGGTGGCGAGCCTCGGCACCGACTATGCCGTCGGCGAGGAGGTCCGCGAGGAACGCAGCACCCGGCGCGGCAGGACGGCGCGTCGCACGCGCACGGCAAGCCTCGGTGACGAAACCCTGCCCGGCATGCGCTCCGCGCGCAGCGAGCGCCGGACGGCCAAGCGCCGCGTCGAGCGCCGCACGCGCGTCGCGAGTCTGGGCGGGGGCTTCAGCGCCACGCCGTCAACTGGCCCCAGTGTCTCCGGGGGCGGTGGCATCCGCTGGGCGGCGAGCTCGGGCTGCCTGAATTCCGGTCTACGCTCGGTCGTTGCCAGCGTCGCCTCGGTGTTCGGCAATGTTACCGTCAACTCCACCTGCCGCAGCCGTGGGCACAACCGCCGCGTCGGCGGCGCCAGGCACTCGCACCACCTGACCGGCAACGCGGTGGACTTCCGAGTGCGCGGCAACTGGCGCGGCGTCTGGGCCTACCTGCGCAGCTCCGGCGGTGTCGGCGGCATGAAGCACTACGGCGGCGGCCTCTTCCACATCGACACCGGCGCCCGCCGCTCCTGGTAAGCGTTCATGCCGCCGCGACCCGTTCGCGGCGGCATGTCCCGTCCGGACGCGCATCTTGGCTTCGCTGCCGCTTATGCTAGGCTGCGCCCCAACGCGTGGATGCCCACGCCCGTCAAGCTACCGGAGGGGATGTTGATGCCGTTCGTACGAACGACACTCGTCGCTATTGCAATTGCAGCATTTGGACTGTTCAGCCCGGCGCTGGCGCAGGATCTGCGCATCGGTCTTTCGGCCGAGCCGACCGCCATGGACCCGCACTACCACAACCTGACGCCGAACAATTCGCTTCTCAGCCACGTCTTCGAGCGCTTGATCGAGAACGACGAGAAACAGAATCTCATTCCGGGCCTTGCCGAGAGCTGGAAAGCCATCAACGACACGACCTGGGAGTTCAAGCTCCGCAAGGGGGTCAAATGGCACGACGGCTCGCCGTTCACGGCCGATGATGTCGTGTTCACCTTCGCTCGCGCCGGCAACGTCCCCAACAGCCCGTCACCGTTCATCGTCGCCAAGGGCAAGACCGTCACCAAGATCGACGACCACACCGTTCACATGAGCACGGCGGCCGTCTATCCGTTGATGCCGAACGATGTCGCCACCATCATGATCGTCTCCAAAAAGAATGCTGATGGCGCCAGCACGCCGGACTTCAATTCCGGCAAGGCCGCCATCGGCACGGGCGCGTTCAAACTCGTCAAGTTCACGCCTGGCGACCGCATCGAGGTGACGCGCAACGACGACTACTGGGGCGCCAAGCCGAAATGGAAAACGGTGACGTTCCGTCCCATCAAGGCCGGACCTGCGCGCGTGGCGGCTCTCCTGGCCGGTGACGTAGACATGATCGAGGACACGCCCACCGCCGACATCGAGCGCCTGAAGACGGAGCCGAAGGTCGAGCTCAGCCAGGAAGTGTCCAACCGCATCATCTATTTCTTCGTCGATCACAGCCGTGACGTGACGCCATTCGCCAAAGGCAAGGATGGCGCCGAGATCAAGAATCCACTGAAGGACCTGCGCGTCCGCAAAGCCATGTCGAAGGCGCTCAATCGCGACGTCATGGTGTCGCGTGTGATGGAGGGCGTGGCCATCCCCGCCAGCCAGTTCCTTCCCGATCATTATTTCGGCGTTTCCAAGAAGCTCAAGGTCGAGAAGTACGATCTCGAAGGCGCCAAGAAGCTGCTGTCGGAGGCAGGCTTCCCGAACGGCTTCAAGCTGACGCTGCATGGCCCCAACGGCCGTTATATCAACGACGTGAAGATCGCCGAGGCGACGGCGCAGATGCTGACGCGAGCCGGTATCGAGACCGCCATCGAGATGCTACCTCCCGGCAACTTCTTCACCCGCGCTTCCCAGGGCGGACCCGGAGGCGTGCCGGAGTTCAGCTTTATCCTGGTCGGCTGGGGTTCGGGCACCGGCGAGAATTCAGGCGCGCTGAGGCCGCTCGTGGCGACCTTCGACAAGGACAAAGGCCAGGGCGCCTCCAACCGCGGCCGCTACTCCAATCCCAAGGTCGACCAGCTCATCGACGAGGCCATGAAAACAGTCGACGACGGCAAGCGCGCAGAGTTGCTGGGCCAGGCGACAGATGTTGCCATCGAGGATCTCGCGATCATTCCGTCGCACTACCAGGTCAATACCTGGGCCGCGCGCAAGGGGCTCAAGTACAAGGCCCGGTCGGACGAAAACACGCTGGCCATGGGCGTCACAGAGTAGGCACCCGGTGGCCTTCCCTGAAGGCCATCGATCCCGGCTTCGGAGCGCAATGGCATGACCGCCTTCATCATCCGCCGCCTGATGCAGAGCGTGCTGGTGGTGGTGGTCATGTCGCTGATCGTGTTCTGCGGCGTGCATCTGGTCGGTGACCCCGTCTATCTCCTCATCAATCCCCAGGCCGATCAGAAGGACATCGAGGCCGCCATCCGCGCGCTAGGCCTCGACCGCCCGATCTGGGAGCAGTACCTGTATTTCGTCGGCGGCGCGCTGCGCGGCGATCTCGGCAACTCCTTCATCTTCGGCGAGCCGGCGCTCAAGGTCATCGTCCAGCGAATGCCAGCCACGCTGGAGCTCGCCTTCGCCGCCATCGCCATGGCGATCGTGCTCGGCATTCCGCTGGGCCTCTACGCCGGCCTTTATCCGACCTCGCCGGTTTCCCGCGGTATCATGGCAACGTCCATCCTAGGCTTCTCCCTGCCCACCTTCTGGGTCGGGCTGATGCTCATCATGGTGTTCGCCGTGATGCTGGGCTGGCTGCCGTCCACCGGACGCGGACAGACGGCAACGTTTCTCGGCATCACCACCAGCCTGTTCACCCTCGATGGCCTGAAGCACATGCTGCTGCCGGCGCTCAATCTGGCGCTGTTGAAGATCTCGCTCGTCATCCGCCTGACGCGCGCCGGCGCCCGCGAGGCGATCCATCAGGACTACATCAAGTTCGCCCGCGCCAAGGGGCTGTCCAACCGCCGCGTCATCGGCGTGCATCTTTTGAAGAACATCCTGATCCCGGTCGTCACCGTACTCGGCCTGGAGTTCGGCAACCTCGTCGCCTTCTCTGTCGTCACGGAGACCATCTTCGCCTGGCCCGGCATGGGCCGGCTGCTGATCGGCTCCATCCAGAGCCTCGACCGGCCCGTCATCGTCGCCTACCTCATCATCATCGTGCTGATGTTCGTGGTCATCAATCTGCTGGTCGATATCCTCTACTCGATCCTCGATCCGCGCGTGCGCCTCGGAGAGCAAAGCGCATGACCATCGCCGACGACATCGTCGCGCCCGAGACGCCGGAAGCTGGCGCCATCGCTGTGGAAACGCCGCTGCGGCGGTTCCTCAGCGAGTTCTTCGAGAACCGCCTCGCCACGCTCGCGCTCGTCACGCTCGCCATCATCGTCGTGCTGGCCGTCATCGCGCCCTGGATCGTGCCGCAGAACCCCTACGACCTGGCCCAAGTCGATGTGCTCGACAGCCGCCTGCCGCCCGGCGAGAAGAACGCCGTCACCGGCTACACCTACTGGCTCGGCACGGACGGCGCCGGCCGCGACCTTCTCTCCGCCATGCTCTACGGCGTGCGTATTTCGCTGGCGGTGGGTGTTCTGTCCGGGCTCATCGCCATGGCCATCGGCGCCTCCGTCGGCTTGCTCGCCGCCTATGCGGGCGGACGCGTCGAAGGCTTCATCATGCGCGTGGTGGATCTGCAGCTTTCCTTCCCCGCGATCCTGCTGGCCCTGATGCTGATCGCGATCCTGGGCAAGGGCATCGACAAGATCATCATCGCGCTCGTGACCGTGCAGTGGGCCTACTACGCCCGCACGGTGCGCGCCAATGCCCTGGTGGAAAGCCGCAAGGAATACGTCGAGGCCGCCCGCTGCCTCGGCCTCAGCCATGCGCGCATCATGGCGCGCCACATCATGCCCAACTGCCTGCCGCCGCTGATCGTCGTCGCCACCGTGCAGACCGCGCACGCCATAGCGCTAGAGGCCACACTCTCCTTCCTCGGCGTCGGCCTGCCGCAGACCGAGCCGTCGCTCGGCCTTCTCATCTCCAACGGCTTCGAGTACATGCTCTCGGGCAAGTACTGGATCAGCTTCTTCCCCGGCATCGTCCTGCTCGTCACCATCATGACGATCAATCTGGTCGGCGATCAGTTGCGCGACACGCTCAATCCCAGGCTCAAGCGATGAAGGCCCCGGCGCCGCCGGCGCTCGCGGTCGAGAACCTCAAGACGCATTTCTTCACGCGGGGCGGCGTCGTGAAGGCCGTGGACGGCGTGTCATTCTCCGTCAATCGCGGTGAAATTCTCGGCATCGTCGGCGAGTCCGGCTGCGGCAAGTCCATCACCGGTTTTTCCATCATCGGCCTCGTCGATCCGCCCGGCCGCATCGTCGAGGGCAGCATCAAGTTCAACGGCGAGGAGCTGACCACCGCCGACCAGGAACGCCTGCGCTCCCTGCGCGGCAACCGCATTGCCATGATCTTTCAGGACCCGATGATGACGCTCAATCCGGTCCTGCGCGTCGACACCCAGATGATCGAGGCCGTGCGCGCCCATCGCGACGTCAGCAAGGCTGCTGCCTTCGGCATGGCGCGCGACGCATTGGCCGATGTCGGCATCCCGTCGCCCGAGCGCCGCCTCAAGGCCTACCCGCACGAGCTCTCCGGCGGCATGCGCCAGCGCGTGGCGATCGCCACCGCCTTCATAAACAAGCCAGACCTCGTCATCGCCGACGAGCCCACCACAGCCCTCGACGTGACGATCCAAGGCCAGATCCTCGCCGAGGCCCAGGCGCTTTGCGCCCGTACGGGCACGGCCATGATCTGGATCACGCACGACCTCGCCGTCGTCTCATCGCTCGCCGACCGCATCGCCGTCATGTATGCCGGCCGCATCGTCGAGACCGGCACGACTTCCGAGGTCGTCTCGCATCCGCTCCATCCCTACACCATGGGTTTGATGGGCTCTGTGCCAAGTCAGAACAAGCGCGGCGAGCGGCTGATCCAGATCCCCGGCATGGCACCGTCGCTGCTCAACCGCCCGACTGGCTGCGCCTTCCGTCCGCGCTGTACGAGGTCGACACAGGCTTGCCTCGCCGAACCGGAGATCACTGAGCCTATGCAGCGCCGCGCCGTGCGGTGCTTCCACCCACTGCTCGCAGGGGCTCCTGCATGACCGCGCCGATAATCGAGGTGAAGGGCCTCTCGAAGCGCTTCGTGCGCAGGCCCGATCTGGCCGGCCGCATCGCCGGCAAGCTCGGCGCCGACGTGCGCGAGGAGACCGTACACGCCGTCGACACCGTCGATCTTACGGTCGCCAAAGGTGAGGTAGTGGGCCTCGTCGGCGAGTCGGGCTGCGGCAAGTCCACGCTCGGCCGCATGATCGCCGGCCTGCTGGAGCCGACCGAAGGCACCGTCCTGTTCAAGGGCCGCGACCGCGCTTCACTGGACGGCACGGACGCCAGGAAGGCGCGCCTTGCCGTGCAGATGATCTTTCAGGACCCCTACGCCTCGCTCAATCCGCGAGCCCGCGTCGAAAACATCATTGGCGAGGCGCCGCGATTTCATGGCCTCGTGACCAACGGCGATCTCAGCGGCTACGTCGATGAGATGATGCGCCGCGTCGGCCTCGATCCAGACCTCAAGCGGCGCTACCCGCATCAATTCTCCGGCGGCCAGCGCAGCCGCGTCGGCATTGCCCGCGCGCTGGCAGTGAAGCCCGAATTCCTCGTGTGCGATGAGGCTATCGCCGCGCTCGACGTATCGATCCAGGCGCAGGTCATCAACCTGTTCATGGATCTGCGCGAGGCATTCGATCTGACCTACCTCTTCATCAGCCACGATCTCGGCGTCGTGCAGCACATCACGGATCGCGTCGTCATCATGTACCTCGGACGCATCGTGGAGGTGGCACCCACGGAGACTCTTTTCGCCAAGGCCGTGCATCCCTATTCGCAGGCCCTGCTCGCCGAAGTGCCGCGCATCAGCACACAGAAGCGAAGTTTCCGCCCCATCAAGGGCGAGATCCCATCGCCTCTCGACCCGCCCTCCGGCTGCCACTTCCACCCCCGCTGTCCCCACGCCACCGAGCGCTGCAAGACCGAGGTGCCCCCGTTGCGCACCGTTGCCCCCGATCGCGACGCCGCCTGCCACTACGCCGACGACATGCTGGCGCGGTAGCGCGCCTCGGCGCCGCTTAGGGCAGTCCGTTTCGCACATGCCGCATGAAGGCCGGACGCGTGCTGAGTGTCTCGTAGTAGCGCGACACGGATGGATACTCCGGCTTGTCGAAGTTCAGGTTGAACCACCGATTGACCACAAGACCGGTCGGAATGTCGCCGATGGTGAAATCGTCGCCCGTCACATGGGGACCGACGCAGCAAAGGTGCTCCTCCAGTTGTCCGACTTCCTTAGTGATCTGTCGCCGCCCCTGCTCGACAAACCAAGGATTATTCCACGGCGGCTCATTGAGCATTCCGCCCAGAAATGCGCCCCGCAGCGAAATCGACGTTTCATAGTTGGCCCAGTCCATCCATTGTTCGACGCGCGCGCGACGCAGCGGGTCTTTGGGATAGATGATATCCGTGCCGTGCTTGGTAGCGAGATACCTGACGATCGTATTCGACTCGCGCAAAACCTCGCCATCGTCGATCGCGGCTGGCACGAGTCCGATCGGATTGATGCGCAGGAACTCCGCATCCGTGGTCGGGCGAAAGCCGCGGCCCCAGTCCTCGCGTCTGTAAGGGATGTTCAGCTCGTCGCAGACCCACAGCACCTTTCTAACGTTGAAGGAATTGGCGCGTCCGAGAATCCGCAGCATGGGCAGGTTACCTCAGGGTCAGGGCCGTGTAGGCCGACGTTCGATCAGGCGGTATCCGCCACGCGGCGTTGAGTCAAATCCCGGCCGCGTTCGCCATCCCGGCACAGACGATCTCGCGGATGAACAGTGATGATCTGATTTGAACTCGTGGCTATACTGGCCGTCTCATGCCAAAGGCTTGCCCACCGTCGCAATAAGGAGACCCACCTTGACTTGGCTTGAAGGTAGCGACGCGCCGGCGGAACCGGCAGGCGACCGGCTGCGCAAATTGATGGCCCGTGGGCCCATCCTGCGGGTCCCTGGTGCCCACAACGCCATGGCGGGACTGCTTGCCCGCGACGCCGGCTTCGAGGCCCTCTACGTCTCCGGCGCCGCCGTCACCGCCAGCATGGGCCTTCCCGACCTCGGCATCCTCTCTATGGAGGAGTTGACCAATCTCACGCGCTCGATCGCGCGCACCTCCCGGCTGCCGCTGATCGTCGACGGCGATACCGGCTACGGCGAAGCGCTCAACGCCATGCGGCTCGTGCGCGAGCTGGAGGTCGCTGGCGCCGCCGCCGTCCACATCGAGGATCAGGTTCTTCCCAAGAAGTGCGGGCACCTCAATGACAAAACACTGGTGCCACCCGAGCAGATGGCCGCCAAGATCGCCGCCGCGCGCCGCGCTGCCCGCCACCTCGTCATTATCGCCCGCACGGACGCTGCCGCCTCCGAAGGCGTCGAGGGCGCCATCAAGCGCATGAAGCTCTATGTAGACGCCGGCGCCGAGATCGCGTTCGCTGATGCGCTGCGTTCCGCCGAAGAGTTCCGCCAGTTCGCAGCCGCCGTGAAGGTGCCCGTGCTCGCCAACCTCACGGAGTTCGGCCGCACGCCTGCGCTCACCGCCAAAGAGCTGCAGGGGCTCGGCATTCGCATCGTCATCTGGCCGGTCAGCTCGCTGCGCATCGCCGCGCATGCCATGGAGAACTTTTACGGCCAGCTTGCCAAAGAAGGCACCACCGAGCCCCAACTCGCCCGGATGCAGACCCGCGCGCGCCTCTACGAGACGATCGGCTACCACGAATACGAGGCGCTGGACGCTTCCATCGTCAAGAGCCTGCTACCCAAGCTCGACGGCGCCTGACGCGATCCGATGCTGGCAGGAACGATCCTGGCCTACTGCGGTGCCGCCGCGCGTTTCGGCGGCGTGCTTTCGGTACGAAACTCCGGATCGGCCCACGTCCCCGTCACCAGCAGCGTCTCGCCACTGGAAGGCGCCCGCTCCAGGTTGTTGAACTGCAGCGCCATGCCGAACACCTGCTGCGCGACATTCACGTGCCCGCTGCCAGTAATCGTCAGCCCGGCGGACTTGGCATTCACTTGATCGGCAATAACGATACCGTCCACGACGTTCACGCGCAGGTCGAGCACTTCCAGCGCAGTCTGGCCTTTTCCGGCGGACGCCCAGCCCCTGGTCGATGATCGTTGCGCCGCATAGAGCAGGGCCCGCAGATCGAGCCCCAAGCGCCCCGCATCAATAAGAGCGAGGCCGGCCTTGCCAGACAGGCTACCCAGCACGCCCTTCATATCTTGGCCGCTGCCCGCCAGGTCGAGCGAAATATTGGCCCGGCCCTGCAAAGGATTGCGATGGAGCAGGCCGGCGAGGCTCCGGCCGGCGTCGACGTTCTCGAGCTTGCCCGTTAGCTTATAGTGTGGGACAGGGGGGCCCATGTCCGCGGTGATCTGGCCGCCGAAACTGCCGCCTTCCAGCTCCAGCTCGGCAATGTCCGCCTGGAGCTTGCCATTGACCAGCGAGACCGTCGCGGCGCCGCGGCCCGTCTGCACATGCGGCACAGCAATCTTCGAGGCCGACAGGCGCATGTCCGCATTGATGCGGGTCAGCGCGGACGGCACATCGTCATCGCCTATGCCGAGCCCAAACGACCAAAGCAACGCCGGCTGCGCGCTTCGCACCAGATAGCGCGACAGATCGAGCGTATCGAACGCCAGTGTTCCGTCGAACGACGGAATGGTCTTGGCCGTGTCCAGGGCCAGCGCGCCGGTGCCCTCGTTGCCGTCCATGCCGACCGATGCACGCGAGAACGTAAGAACGCCCGCGCCCCAGTCCAGCGTGCCCTTCACGCGCACATCCTGAAACTCGGTGCCGTTCGATACCGGAATGCCGAACCAGCGGGCGACATGCCTGAGGTTGCCGGCCGTCAGGTCGGCTAGCCCCTGCAACCGCAAATCATCGGAAACAGCAAGGCGCCCATCGATATTGGCGTTGAGGATGGCGGACTTCAGCGCGACCTTGACCGGTACGCGCAGCGGCGCCTTGCGTTCGGCCGGCAGCGACCAACTTGTGTCGAACGAGATGCCGCTGCCGCGATAGGTAGCGCTTCCCTTCGCCGCGTAGCCGCCCTTTCGGTTGCTGGTAATCTCGGCCGCCACATCCGACAGCGTTTCCGTGCCGCCGCTGCGATTGGCGATAGTGATCGTGCCTTGCCGGATCTGCAGGCTCTGAAAATCCAGAGAAGCAAGCTGCGACAGGATCAGCGGTAAATCCTCCTCCACCCCGCCGCTCTCCAGCACAGCCGGCGAGGTGACGATCCTGAGGACAAGTCCCTCGGCGACTATCTTCGCCGAGACAGAGTTGGAGAGTGTGGCATCGGCTTCACGCACCCATCCCGCCAGCACCACGACATTCGGTGCGCCAGAAAGCCTCACGGGCGTCGTGACAACGACGGCTCCGCGGGCACCTGCATGCACGGAAGAGCTGTGAATAATACCAGGCGCCAGCCGCAGGTTGACCACCACTGGCAGGCCGGCAATGAGCGCAAGACCGGCAATTGCGGCAAGCGCTACAGCCGCACGCCGGATCGTAACCGCAGCGAACATCGTGCCCCTTCGTCCTTCTGATCCGCGATGCTTCGTTATGTAACGTGACGCCGCAGTTCCCCTGGCGTCACGGCCATCGTTCTGGACCGTTGAAGAGACTTAACCTCTTACCGGAGCCTGTGCCGCATCGCAAGATCCCCTGCTATTATGCCGGTGGAATGACACTTGTGCCCGCATGCAACTCGCCTCGCCTGCATGGCACACGCGAAGCTATCGAACGAGCCGGAGCCGAAGATGATGACCAAGCCGCTGTGGCAGCCCGACGAGCGATCCGTGGCCAAGATGGCCATCACCCAGTTCATGGGCGTTGCCGGGCAGCGCAGCGGCCGTTCCATTGCCAGCTACGAGGAACTCCATGCCTATTCTGTGGAAGACCCGGCGACCTTCTGGAAAATTCTCTGGGATGAGGCGGGCGTGAAAGGTGATCCCGGAACCGAGCCTTACGTGAGCGACATCGATCGCATGCCCGGCGCGAAATTCTTTCCCCGTGGAAGCCTCAACGTCGCCGAAAACATGCTGGCACGCGACGGTGACGGCGACGCTCTGGTGTTCTGGGGCGAGGACAAGGTCAAACGGCGCATGAGCTGGTCGGAGCTGCGCCGCCAGGTCGCGCAGCTTCAAACGCTTCTAAAGGACATCGGCGTCAAATCTGGCGAGCGCGTGGCCGCCATGATGCCCAACATGCCGGAATCGATCGTCGGCCTCACAGCCACGGCCTCCATTGGGGCCACGTGGTCGTCCTGCTCGCCCGACTTCGGCGTGCAGGGCGTGCTCGACCGCTTCGGGCAGATCGAGCCCAAAGTGCTCATTGCCTGCGACGGCTACTGGTACGCCGGCAAGGCCATCGACATCTCCGACAAGCTGGTGCAGATCACCAAGCAACTCCCCTCAGTCGAGCGCATCATCATCGTGCCCTATCTCGGCACGGATCGCGACGTCGTGCAGGCGCTCGTCGCGCAAGGCCGCGGCGCCGAGACCTGGGGCGACGCCGTGCTTGCGCGCGATCCCAAGCCGCTCACCTTCGAGCGCTTTTCCTTCACGCATCCGCTCTACATCCTCTTTTCTTCCGGCACGACGGGCATGCCCAAGTGCATCGTCCACTCCGGCGGCGGCACTCTGCTGAAGCATCTGTCCGAGCACCGGCTGCACACCGATGTAAAACCCGGCGATCGCCTCTTCTACTTCACCACGCTCGGATGGATGATGTGGAATTGGCTCGTTTCCGGACTCGCCAACGGCGCCACGCTTCTCCTCTACGACGGCTCGCCGTTCCATCCGTCCGGCAACATTCTGTGGGACTACGCGCAGGCCGAGCGCTGTACGCACTTCGGCACCTCCGCGAAATACATCGATGCCCTAAAGAAGGCCGGCTTCAAGCCGCGCGAGACGCACAACCTGACGCCGCTGCGCGCCATCCTCTCGACCGGATCACCACTCGTCGCGGAGAGCTTCGATTTCGTCTACGCCGACATCAAGCACGACGTGCATCTGGCCTCCATCTCCGGTGGCACCGATATCGTCGGCTGCTTCGTCCTCGGCATTCCGACGCTTCCGGTCTGGCGCGGCGAGATTCAGGGACCAGGCCTCGGCATGGCCGTCGATGTCGTCGACGATCAGGGCCACACCGTCACGCACGGAAAGGGCGAGCTGGTGTGCCGCCGGCCATTCCCTTCCATGCCCGTCGGCTTCTGGAACGACCCCGACGGCAAGAAATACCGCGCCGCTTACTTCGACCGCTTCCCCGGCATCTGGCACCACGGCGATTTCGCCGAATGGACCGAGCACCAGGGCATCGTCATCCACGGCCGCTCCGACGCGACGCTCAACCCCGGCGGCGTGCGCATCGGCACGGCAGAGATCTATCGCCAGGTTGAGCAGCTCGAGGCTGTGCAGGAGGCGGTCGTCATCGGCCAGGACTGGGAAGGGGACGTCCGCGTCCTCCTGTTCGTCGTCCTGAAATCGGGCTGCCAGCTCGACGACGCCCTGCGCGATAAGATCAAGAAGCATGTTCGCGTTGGCGCCTCGCCCCGGCATGTGCCCGCCAGGATCGTCGCCGTCGCCGACATCCCGCGCACCAAGTCCGGCAAGATCACCGAGCTTGCCGTGCGCGACATCGTCCACGGCCGGCCCGTCAAGAACAAGGAGGCGCTTGCCAATCCCGAAGCGCTCGATCTGTTCCGCGACATCCCCGAGCTCCGGACCTGAGACATCGAACGTGCGCGGCGCATTCGAAATCGGTGGCGAAAAAGTCGGGGTCGGTGAGCGCAAGCTCGTCGACCTGCCCGTCTCCAAGCTGTCGAACCATACGCCCGTCACGCTGCCCGTCCACGTCCTGCACGGCGCGCAGCCCGGTCCGGCCATGTTCATCTCCGCCGCCATCCACGGCGACGAGCTGAACGGCGTCGAGATCATCCGCCGCGTGCTGCGTGCCATGCAGCCCGGCAACATCCGCGGCACTCTGCTGTGCGTGCCGGTGGTCAACGCCTACGGCTTCATCGGCCGCTCACGCTACCTGCCCGACCGCCGCGACCTCAACCGCTCCTTTCCCGGATCGCCCGGCGGCTCACTCGCCGCACGCCTCGCGCATCTGTTCCTGACCGAGGTGGTGAGGCGCTGCCAGTTCGGCGTCGATCTCCACACCGCCGCCGTGCACCGCGTGAACCTGCCCCAGATCCGCGCCGATTTCGTCAAGCGCCCACGCTGCCGCGAACTGTCGGAAGCGTTCGGCGTGCAGGTGGTGCTGGAATCGCCCGAACGCTCTGGCTCCCTTCGCCGCGCCGCGCGTGAGATGGGCGTCGACGTCCTCGTCTATGAAGGCGGCGAAGGCCTGCGCTTCGACGAGTTCGCCATCAAGGCCGGCGTCGACGGCATCGCCAACGTCATGCTGAAAATCGGCATGCTCGAGTTGCCGGACGGCGTCGAGATCCCGCACCAGAAGGACGGCGAGCGCCGCCCCGTATTCGCCAACGCCTCCAAGTGGGTGCGTGCGCCCGACGGAGGCATCTTCCGCACCTTGCGCAAGATCGGCCAAGCCGTCGGCGAAGGCGAGACCATCGGCTGGGTCGCCAACCCTTACGACGACACGCAGACCGAGATCCGCTCGCCGCGCCGAGGGATCATCGTCGGCAACACGACGCTCCCCATCGTCAACATGGGCGACGCGCTCTTCCACATCGCGTGGTCCGGCGAGTTCGAACGCACGCTACGCGACACCGGCCCCGAGCCTGCCAGCGACCCGCTGATGGACGAGGACGAGATCATCTAGCTTGCCAACGCGAATTCACGCCGAGCGCCCGCAGGAGAATGGCATGGCAAAGGTCAAGTACAGAGCCCCCAAGGGCTATCAGGATGCGATGGCCTACCTTCGGGTTGCCGATGCCTCGGCCGCAATCGAGTTCTACGCCGCGGCGTTCGGCGCCAAGGAGAAGTTCCGGCTGACCATGCCCGGCGGCGGCGCCGTGGGTCACGCCGAGCTCTGGTTTGGCAGCACCTGCGTGATGCTGTCCGACGAATTCCCCGACATGGGCATTGTCGGCCCCAAGACTTTGGGCGGTGTCAGCAGCCTGATGTCGCTGTACGTCTCCGACGCAGATGCGGTGTTCGAACGCGCAATCGCCGCCGGCGCCAAAGTCAAGCGGCCGTTGACCGACGAATTCTACGGCGATCGCACCGGCCAGCTAGAGGACCCGTTCGGCCACGTTTGGTCGATCCAGACCCGGATCGAGGACGTCACCCCGAAGAAGATGCAGAAGCGACGAGACGCCATGGCTGCAAAAACCGAACCCGAGCCGAAGGCGAAGTCGAAACGGAAGACCAAGGGATGACCAAGATGAAGCATGAGGTCACGACCTAGGGAGCGATCGCGTGCAGCAAGACCCACTCTTCGAACGGATCTGGAGCGGCGCGGCTCCCATGGAGGAGTGGACCGCCTCGGTGACGGGCGGTGCAACAAAGCCGATTACCGAGAACATCGTCGCCATTCACACGGGCTATCTCTTCGGCAACGTCACCGCCATCCGCACCGGTGCCGGTCTGGTGCTCATCGACACGGGCAGCCGCGAGACGGCGAGCCAGACGCTAGCCGCGCTGCGCCGCTGGGACGACAGCTCCATCCACACCGTCATCTACACCCACGGGCACATCGATCACACATGGGGCGCAAGGCTGCTCGACCAGGAGGCCGATGCCAGAGGCCTCGCGCGCCCGCGCATCATCGCCCACCGCAACGTGCTCTATCGCTTCGATCGCTATGACGCGACGCATGCGCTGAACAGCATCGTCATGGGCCGCCAATTCAACCAGCCGGGCTACACCTTTCCCGATGACCACCGCCGCCCCGACGAGGTCTACGACGATACGCTCGCGCTCACGGTCGACGGCGTGCGCATCGAGCTGTTCAACGGACGCGGCGAAACCGACGACGCCACGTTCGTATGGCTGCCCGAGCAGCGCGTGCTGGCGAGCGGCGATTTCGTGATCTGGGTCTTCCCCAACGCGGGCAATCCACGCAAGGTCCAGCGCTTCGCGCCGCAATGGGCGATGGCGCTGCGCCGTATGCAGGACCTGCGGCCGGACGTCCTCATTCCCGGTCACGGCCCCGTTGTCGCCGGCGAGGCCAGAGTAGCCCAAGTCCTCGGCGACGGCGCCCAGGTGCTCGAAAGCCTCACGGGTCAAACACTCGAGCTGATGAACCAGGGCCGCTCGCTCAGCGAGATCCTGCACGCCGTATCCGCGCCTGCGGAACTGCTGGCGAAGCCCTACCTGCTCCCGAAGTACGACGATCCCGAGTTTGTCGTGCGCAACATCTGGCACCTCTACGCCGGCTGGTTCGACGGCAATCCTGCCCATCTCAAGCCCGCGCCCGAAGCTGAGCTGGCTGCCGAGATCGCCTCGCTCGCGGGCAGCGCACAGGCATTAGCGCAACGCGCTACAGCTCTGGCCATAGCCGGCCGCACGCGCCTCGCCGCCCACCTCATCGAGCTTGCCGCAACCGCTTCGCCCGACGATAAGACCATCCAAACCGCGCGGGCCGGCGTCTACACGCAATGCATGAGGGCGGAAACGTCCCTGATCGGCAAAGCCCTGTTCGCCGTCTATCAGCGCGACGCCGCAGCCCAGTCTACTGTCGGAAAATCCGGCTCCTGAGCAACTACTTCCAAGTCAGTTTCAGACAGATCACAGCCAGCTCGGCAACGGAAGCGCTGTGGATTGGAAATCTTAACGAGGGGTGGGGGAGGCGAGTATCAGGTAGACTTTGTGAATACGGGAAGAGATAGGAAGGCGTCGATGAACACTAAGGACGAGGTTTCATTTCTACAGAAGATTGGAAAAAGAACGTTGACCTGCACATTCATCATGACAACCTCAAACAACAGAGGCTGAGACATTTTATCACCATTCAAGCGTTTCTGTTCGCGGCCTTTGGTTTGGTGCTCCGCGAATACATTGCTAACACCAAATTTTTAATTGGGCTTCTCGCTGCGCTCGCAACCCTGCTGGCGGTCATTCTTTGTATCACGAGCCTTGCGCTCGACGGGCGCAGGACTACTCAAAGGTAGTGAAGCGCACCTTGCGTTACATCGAGGGCAAGTTCTAGTTTGGCGCTGACGTATTTGGCCCCTGGGTCCGGGCTCGCGCTCGCTCTGCTCGCTTGGCCGGGATGACAATCTGGGCGTAGGCGTCGTCTCTCACGATGTCATCCCGGGCAAGCGCGGGCGAGACTAGAGTCGAGTACACGGCGCCAAATTCCCCCGTGCGACCCGGGACCCAGTGTTCCATGCGGCAGCCAGCCGAATTGATCAGTACGCACTAGCCTATCGCTCCGCACCACCCTGCCCCGCTCGTCCCCCGGCGACGGCCTTGTGCAGCAGCAGCACCGGCACCAGCCCGGCAAACACGATGGCCAGCGCGCCGACCGAAGCGCCCTCGAACTGCTCCATCAGCGCGAAGCTGTAGATGTGCGTCGCCAGCGTCTCGAAGTTGAAGGGCCGCAGCAGCAGCGTCGCGGGCAACTCTTTCATGGCATCCACGAATACCAGCAGCCCCGCCGCGCCCAGCGACGGCAGCAGCAACGGCACATGCACGTTCACGAGCGTCGCCAGCGGCGAGCGTCCCAGCGTCCGCGCGGCCGCATCGAGATTCGGCGAGATAAGCGCCAGGCCCGACTCCACCGCCCCGAGCGATACCGCCAGGAACCGGACCGGATAGGCCAGGACCAGCACAAACAGCGAACCGGTCAGACGCAGCCCCGTTGATATTCCGAACATGCTGCGGAAGAAATCGTCCACGCGATTGTCGACGAACGCCAACGGGATCAGAAGCCCCAGCGCCAGCACCGTCCCCGGCACCGCGTAGCCGAGGCCGGCCAGCCGCACCGCCGGGCGCGTGAAGCCGTTCGGAGCCACCCGACGCGCGTAACCCAGCACCACCGCCAGCGCCACCGCCGCCATGGCCGAGACCGAAGCCAGCAGCAGGCTGTTGCCGGCGGCTCTCCAGAATCCGCTTTCGGTCACGTCTGCCGCGTGCCGCAGTGCGCCGGCCCCGAGCACGAGCAGCGGCAGCAGGAAGCCGAACGCGAACGGCAGGAAGCACAGGATCGACGCCGCCACGCCGCGCCAGCCGTCGAGATCAGCGAACGGGATGGACCGGTGCCGGCGGCTCGTATTGTGAAACCGGCTTTTGCCCCGCGCCATGCGCTCGGCCGCGAACAGGATCAGCACCAGGATCAGCAGTACGACCGCGATCTGCGCCGCCCCGCCGAGGCTCGAGCGCTGCAGCCACGTCGCGTAGATGCTCGCTGTCAGCGTCCGCACACCCAGGTACTGCACGGCGCCGATATCGTTCAGGCACTCCATCAGCGCCAGCAGGACACCCGCCGCCAGCGCCGGCCGCGCCATCGGCAGCCCCACCGTCGCGAACGCACCCAGCGGCGTGCGCCCGAGCGTCCGCGCCACCTCCAGCGTGCACACCGACTGCTGCACGAAGCTCGCCCGCGCCGTCATGTACACATACGGATAGAGCACGCACGACATGACGAAGATCGCGCCGCCCATGCCGCGGATTTCCGGGAACCAGTAGTCCTGCACCGTGTGCCAGCCCATCGCCCACCGCAGCCAGCTCTGCACCGGGCCGGTGAAGTCCATCAGGTCCCCGTAGCAATAGGCGATGATGTAGGTCGGCACCGCGAGAGGAATGACCAGCAGGCGGTCGAGCACCGCACGCCCTCGAAACCGGTACATCGTTACGATCCACGCGGTGCCCGCGCCCGTCACCAGCGTCAGCACGCCGACGCCCGACAGCAGCACGGCCGTGTCCAGCAGCGAGGCGGGCAAAACGGTGCGGAAAAGATGTGGCCAGACGTTATCGGCAGCCGTCAGCGCCAGAACGATCAGGGCGACGACCGGTAGCACCACCACCGCCAGGATCGCACCGACGATCACGCTCCACGCCGGCGAGTTGCGCCGCCGCGCGCGCCATTCCGACAGGCCTTGCAGCGGCGCAAAGAGCACCCGCCAGCGAACCGGCGAC
>CADEFX010000023.1 GCA_902826715.1 uncultured Hyphomicrobiales bacterium
TCTGCCGAAGTGGCGGGCAGGCAGGCGTGTGTTGGACTTCGGGTGCGGGACGGGGGTGATCGGCGCGGCCATTCTCGCACAGCAGCCACAGGCGAACGTCGATTTGATGGATTCGGATGCGCTGGCGATCGAGGCCGTCCGCGAGAACGTGCCGGCGGGACGGGCGATCGTCGGGGATCGTCTCGCGGCGGCGGAACGAGGGCTGTACGACGCCATCGTCTCCAACCCGCCGCTGCATGTCGGTGTGGAGGAAGACCATGGCGCGATGCAGCGGCTCATTCGTGACGCGCCGGGGCGGCTCAACGTCGGCGGTGTGCTGCAGCTCGTGGTGCAACGTCGCGTCAAGGCTGCCGAGCTGATGCAGGAGGCCTTCGGCAACGTGGCCGTCGTTGAGGAGGACGGGCGCTACCGGGTGCTGCGCTCGTTGCGACGGTGAGTGCTTCAGCCCACCGGCCGGATGGGAATGCCGGCGGCGGCCATGTGCTGCTTGGCCTGGCCGACGGTGTAGGTGCCGAAATGGAAGATGGAGGCGGCGAGCACGGCACTGGCGTGGCCTTTTTTCACGCCGTCGACCAGATGATCGAGCGTGCCGACGCCGCCCGAGGCGATGACCGGCACGTTGACGGCATCGGCAATGGCGCGGGTCAGCTCGAGATCGAAGCCGGCCTTGGTGCCGTCGCGGTCCATGGAGGTCAGCAGGATCTCGCCGGCGCCGAGCGAGACGACCTCGCGCGCGTAGTCGACGGCATCGAGGCCGGTGGGCTTGCGACCGCCGTGCGTGAAGATTTCCCACTTCAGCGGTGCGCCAGGAGCGGAAACTTTCTTGGCGTCGATGGCCACGACGATGCACTGGGCGCCGAACTTCTCGGCCCCCTCGCGCACGAACTGGCGCCTGGTGACGGCAGCGGTGTTGATGGAGACCTTGTCGGCGCCGGCTTCAAGCAGCTTGCGGATGTCCTCGACGGCGCGGACACCGCCGCCGACCGTGAGCGGCATGAAGCAGCGTTCGGCGGTGCGCTCGACGATGTCGAAGATCGTGTCGCGGTTCTCGTGGCTCGCCGTGATGTCGAGGAAGCACAGCTCGTCGGCGCCGGCGGCGTCATAGGCGGCGGCGGCCTCGACGGGGTCGCCCGCGTCAACGAGGTCGACGAAATTGACACCCTTGACGACACGGCCGTCCTTGACGTCGAGGCAGGGGATGATGCGCACCTTGAGCATGGGCGCCTTTTTGCGACGCGGCAGCGGGGTGCGCAACAAAAATGAAAAGGCCCGCGCGCGGCGGGCCTGTCCATGTCCTCGCAGGCTTCGGGGTTACAGCACCATTTGCATGGGCGCGGGATAGTAGCGGAAGCCGTCGCCGTGTTTGGCGACGTGTCCGTGACCTGGCCACGGGAAATGGTAAGCGATGAGCGGGATCTTCTGCGCCGCCAGCATGTCGAGGATGCGTACGCGGCTGTTGGCCGACTGCTTGGGATCGGTGTCGTAGGCGAATTCGAAGCGCGGTTTCTCCACAAGCAGCACCTGATGATGCGTCAGGTCACCGATGGCGGCCAGGGATTTGCCGTCCGACGTGATCATGAAGATGGTGTGGCCGACAGTATGGCCGGGCGCCGACATCGCCTGGATGCCTGGCAGGAATTCCTCGCCGTCCTTGAAGAACACAACCCTGTCGCGCACAGGCAGCAGGTTCTTGCGCGCACCCTCGACGAACGGCTTCATGTAGGCCGGGTCGGTCATCGTCAGCTTTTTCTCGTCGGTCCAGAAGTCGAAGTCGGCCTGCGAGATGTAGATCTGGGCATTGGGGAAGTTGGGCTTGCCGTCGTCGCCCATGATGCCCCAGACGTGGTCGCAGTGGGCATGGGTGGCGAGCACGCCGTCGATGTCCTTGGGGTCGATGCCGGCAGCTTTCAGGCTCCCCAGCAGCTTGCCCGTGGTCGGTCCGAACATGGTGGACGTGCCCATGCCGGTGTCGACCAGCAGCAGCTTGTCGCCCGTGTTGAGCACGAGAATGTTCTGCTCGAGCGTGGCGGCTGTCGGCGACAGGAAATTATCGGTGAGAAGCTTGGCTATCTCGTCCTTGCTGGCGCCGAGGAATGCCCCGGTCGGATCGCCGAGCGGCAGCGGGCCATCGGAGACAATGGTGGCCTGCATCTTGCCATGGTTGAAGCGATAAAAGTAGGGCGCCTGCGTGGTGCTGAGGGGGGCCTTGGCATGCGCGAGGGGGATATTGAGTCCGTTGAGTGCCGTAGCGCCGACGGCTGCGGCCCCAAACAGTGCCTGACGACGCGACAGATCGATCTTCGACATGACGTTACCTCCACCATTTCATGCAGCACGCATCGTTGACCGGCGTGCATGATCGACGCTCTGCCCAGACTGAGGCAGGATCATGGAGGTTGTTCGTGACCGGCGCGGAAATGTGAGATGCGCTACCGCATGCGTGCTGCGGCGATTGCGGCGAGCGCCGCTCCCGCGTCGAGGCGGCCATCATAAAGGGCACGCCCGGTGATGGCGCCTTCGAGCATGGCGTATTCAGGCTGTAGGAGCTGGCTGATATCGTCGATGGAGGCCAGGCCGCCCGACGCGATGATGGGGATGCTCGTGGTGCGCGCCAGCACGGCCGTAGCGTCGAGATTCAGGCCCTTGAGGATGCCGTCTCGCTCGATGTCGGTGTAAATGATGGCGGCAACGCCGGCGTCCTCGAAGCGGCGGGCGAGCTCGGCAGCGGTCAGCTCGGAGCTTTCGCCCCAGCCTTCGACGGCGACCTTGCCGGCCTTGGCGTCGATGCCGACGGCGATGCAGCCCGGATGCGCCTTGCAGGCGGCGCGGACCAATGCCGGATCGCGCACGGCGACGGTGCCCAGGATGACGCGGCGCACGCCTTTGGCGAGCCACATCTCGATGGTCGCTAGGTCGCGGATGCCGCCGCCGAGCTGGGCGGGGATGCGGATGGCGCTAAGGATCGCGTCGACGGCCGCGGCGTTGATCGGCTTGCCGGCGAAGGCGCCGTTGAGGTCGACGATGTGCAGGTACTCGAAGCCCTGCGCCTCGAATGTGCGGGCCTGCGCGGCGGGGTCATCGTTGAATACGGTCGCCTCGCGCATGTCGCCGAGCTTCAGGCGCACGCACTGGCCGTCCTTGAGGTCGATGGCAGGAAACAGGATCACGGGCTAACGCGTTTCCGGTTCAGGGCGAGGGCTTGCGTCGGCGCGCGCGAGCCATCAGATTGCTCCAATGTCGTGGCATTCAATGCCGCCATCCAGGAAGCAGGGTCAAGCGTTCCGTGCTCGCGTTTCAGTCCGTACCGTCGATTCCAGCCGAACGGCCGCAGCGCATGCTGAGCGAGGCCGATGCCATCGACATCTGGATCGCCCGCTGGCTGCGCATCCGGCGCAAGGATCTGGTGCAGCGCTATGGTTGCGATCCGCGCCGCCTGTACGAGATCTGGTGGGGTGAGCGCTTTCCGGCGAGCCGCGAGAAGGCGATACAACTCTTCGCCGAACGCTATCCGGGGTTGGCGGACCGCACCCATTTCGGGTACCGCCGGATTCCACGGGTCGTGGAGGCGCGGGGGCAGTTGGAGCTGTTCGGCCAGCGGACGTTGGCGGAACACACCTAGATTTTTTGCTGTCCGCCCCTGGGGTCGACGCGGCTGGGTCCTCAGCTGACCCCCGCGGTCCGATGTCGGTTCCGCCGAGGGAACAAAAACGGCGTTCTGATGTTATTCCTGACAATGTTCAGCCATCATTCAGCCTGCGGCTGCTTGACTGCGACCAACGCTGAAAGGAGCACGCCAAAATGTTGAAACCAGTATTGCTGGCCGTGGCAGTTATCGTCGCGGGCTCGACCGTTGCCGATGCCCGTGATCGCTACCGGGATAATGACTACCGTGGCTACTCACGCGCGGATGCGTTCCAGCGCCGTGCGGCTGCCGACGGGCGGATCACCAAGGACGAGTGGCGCATCATCCAACAGCTGCGCGCCCAGGAAGCCTATCGCGGCCGTAGCTACCGTCGCAGTCGCGATTGGTAGACGCGTTGCGGTCGGACCTGCTGCTTGATCCCGTCGCGTTTGCGGCGGGATTTTTTTTTATTCTGAGCGCGGCTGCGCCCATCAATGCCGGACGCCGTTGCCGCCGTCAGCGCCACTGCAGCCGTGTGGCTTATCCGAAGAACAAACTCGGAACATTCTCTGGACCTTCATCCCGAATCGACGCATGTTCTTTGTATGTTCCACCGCGGCTGTGCGCGCGTCCCACGGCGAACATACCCTCAACCCCTCGCTGCCCACGAGAGCCCCCGCCATGCGCACCTTCCTCGTCTCTTATGACCTTGCCCAGCCCGACACCAACAAGCCCCAGATCGTCGAAGAAATCATGGCCATGGGCCAGGCCTGGGCGCGGCCGCTCGACAACATGTGGTACGTGCGCGCCGAGGAGACGCGGTCCGAGATCGAGGCGCGCATCTCGCGCTATCTCGGGGGCGACGACGGCCTGGTCATTCAGGAGGCGCGCGGCGAGGCCGCATTCCTCAACACGGGCCTGCGCTGGTTCCGGCAGCGGCGCCGGGATGTGACTGTTGCGGACGCCAAGGCGGTCGGGCCGAGCAACGTCATCGCGTTCCCGGCGCCGGTCCAGGCCGAGGTGCCCGCCATCGGGGACATGGAACCGGAGCTGGAGCTGTTTCCGCTCAGGGCTGCCAGCTGAGGAAGTTGGCGATCAGGCGCAGCCCCAGCGTCTGGCTTTTCTCCGGGTGAAACTGCGTGCCGGCGATGTTGTCCTGCGCGACCAGCGCCGTCACCGGACCACCGTAGTCGGTGTCGGCGACCACAGTGCCGGCATTTGCGGCGACGAGTTGGTAGGAGTGCACGAAGTAGGCGTGCAGGCCCTGCGGTCCGGTCTCGATGCCGGCAAGTAGCGGATGCTCTCGTTGCGCGCGCAACGTATTCCAGCCCATGTGCGGGATCTTGAGTGTCGCGTCGTCGGGCTCGATGGCGCGCACTTCGCCGGCGATCCAGCCGAGGCCATCGACAATCTCGTGCTCGAGCCCTCGGTCCGCCAGAAGCTGCGCGCCGACGCAGATGCCAAGGAAAGGCCGGGCCTTCTCGCGTACGGCCATTTCCAGCGCGTCGCGCATGCCGGGCACGGCATCCAATCCACGCTTGCAGTCGGCGAAGGCGCCGACGCCCGGCAGAACAATGCGATCAGCGGCGGCAACGGTCTTGGCGGAGGACGTGACCTCTATCTCGGCCTTGCTGCCGCCTTCGCGCGTCGCACGCTCGAAAGCCTTGGCGGCCGAATGCAGGTTGCCCGAGCCATAGTCGATGATGGCGACCCGCTGCATGACTCACGTTCTCGACGGGAAGGGAAAGCTCGGGCGCCAGCGGCCCGGACGCGGCTCCATGCTGGTCGACAACGGGAGCGCGCCACCGTGCGGAGACAAGGCGTCAGCCTTGATGTAGGGCTGGTCCGGGAGCCAGGATTCAAAGAAGCGGCGCTCGCATTCGGCCCAGTTGCGGCCGACGACGGAGCCGATCGCGGTCCAGCCGTTGCGGTCGAGCGTCCAGCGGCGGATGGTGCTCGCCTCGAGGCCGAAGAGGAAATGCACGCCGATAAGAACCCATGAGGTCCAGACCGGGCTGGCGCCGGCGAGATAGAGAAGAAGCTGCAATGCCGCCATACCGGCGACGTAAGCCGCAAAGGCGATCCAAAGACGGTTCGCGAGCAGCCAGAACGGCGTAAAGAGCGCGGCTGCCCAGGTGAAGCCTTCCTTGACGAAGACGAGGCTCTCGGCCCGGTCGAACAGGTCGGCCGGAGGCGTGGGCGGTTCGTGGGCGGTGTAGACGGTCATGTGCGGTATCGCCGTAATTGCGTGTGGGCGAACCGAGGCGTCTCAGACCGAGAGCGTGCCCTTGGTGGACGGCACGCGGCCCTGCTGCCTCGGATCGATGGTCAACGCCTGGCGCAAGGCCCGGGCGAGGCCCTTGTAGCACGTCTCGGCGATATGGTGATTGTTCTCGCCGTACAAGGTCTCGACGTGCAACGTGATGCCCGCATGCTGGGCAAAGGCCTGGAACCACTCGCGGAACAGCTCGGTGTCCATCTCGCCGATCTTGGGCTGGGAGAAGGCGACCTTCCAGACGAGGTAGGGCCGCCCCGAAACGTCGATGGCGACGCGGGTCAAGGTATCGTCCATGGGCAGGTGCACGGAAGCGTAGCGGGCGATGCCCTGCTTGCTGCCCATGGCCTTGGCGACGGCCTGGCCGAGGACGATGCCGGAATCTTCGGTCGTGTGGTGGAAATCGATGTGCAGGTCGCCCTTGGCTTCGACCTCTATGTCGATCAGCGAATGGCGGGCAAGCTGCTCCAGCATGTGGTCGAGGAAGCCAATGCCGGTGGCAATGGCTGCCTTGCCGGTACCGTCGATATCGACGCCGGCCTTGATGCTGGTTTCCTTGGTCGACCGTTCGACCGTCGCCTGCCGCTTCAAGGGATGCTCCCGCTTGCTTGCGTGCCTGGGCGCAAGCGTTTATCAGCTTGAACCGCCCAAGGCCATACGCGCCGGGCGACGGGCCGCGCCCTTGAACGGACCGGCCCGGCTCCCGACATCGCTCCACATCATGCCCGAGATGACCGAAGCAATCGCTAATTCCCCCCAGCAACCCGTCTGGCACGGCACCACCATCTTAACGGTCCGTAAAGGCGGCCAGGTGGTGATCGCGGGCGACGGGCAGGTGAGCCTCGGCGCCACCATCATCAAGGGCAATGCGCGCAAGGTTCGGACGCTCGGCAAGGGCGGCGGTGTAATCGGCGGATTTGCCGGTGCAACCGCGGATGCCTTCACGCTGTTCGAGCGGCTGGAGGCGAAGCTCGAGCAGTATCCGCAACAGTTGACGCGCGCCTGCGTGGAACTGGCCAAGGATTGGCGCACGGATCGTTTCCTGCGCAGGCTGGAAGCCATGATGCTGGTGGCCGACCGCGAGAAAACGCTGGTGCTGACCGGCACGGGCGACGTGCTCGAGCCCGAGCGCGACGTGATGGGCATCGGCTCAGGCGGCAACTATGCACTGGCCGCCGCACGCGCCCTGCTCGAGACGGAGATGAGCGCGGAGGACATCGCGCGCAAGGCGATGACGATCGCGGCCGAGATCTGCGTCTATACCAACAGCAATCTGGTGGTCGAAACCCTTGAGAGCGCGCGGTGAGAGACATCGCGTGTTTGTGTGTAGCTTCAGCTAACTGACGGCAATCAACTGACATGAGCAATTTCTCACCGCGCGAGATCGTCTCGGAGCTCGACCGCTTCATCGTCGGGCAGAAGCAGGCCAAGCGGGCGGTGGCGATCGCGCTGCGCAACCGCTGGCGGCGCCAGCAGCTCACCGGCGACCTGCGCGAGGAGGTGCTGCCGAAGAACATCCTCATGATCGGCCCGACCGGGTGCGGCAAGACGGAGATCTCGCGGCGGCTGGCGCGGCTCGCCAATGCACCGTTCCTGAAGGTGGAGGCGACCAAGTTCACCGAGGTGGGCTACGTCGGTCGCGACGTGGATTCGATCGTGCGCGACCTAGTGGAGGTCGGCATCGGCCTGGTTCGCGAGGCCAAGCGCAAGGACGTCCGGGCGCTGGCCGAGAAGAACGCCGAGGAGCGGGTGCTCGAAGCGCTTGTCGGCCAGAACGCGCGGCCGGAGACGCGAGAATCCTGGCGCCGCCAGCTGCGCAACAACGAGCTTAACGACAAGGAGATCGAGATCCAGTTGGCCGAGACCGGCGGCGCGGGCTTTCCCACGTTCGACATCCCCGGCGGGCAGGTTGGCATGATCAACATCGGCGACATGCTCGGCAAGGCGCTCGGTGGTGGCCGCACCAAGACGCGGCGCATGACGGTGGGCCAGAGCTATGGCCTGCTGATCGCGCAGGAGAGCGACAAGCTGATCGACGGCGAGCAGATCACCGCCGATGCCATCAAGGCGGTGGAAAACGACGGCATCGTATTCCTCGACGAGATCGACAAGATCTGCTCGCGCAGCGAGGCGGGGCGCGCCGGCATCGACGTGTCGCGCGAGGGCGTGCAGCGCGACCTGCTGCCGCTGATCGAAGGCACGACGGTGTCGACCAAGCACGGGCCTGTGAAGACGGACCACGTGCTGTTCATCGCCTCGGGCGCGTTCCATCAGGCCAAGCCGTCCGACCTGCTGCCCGAGCTGCAGGGTCGTCTGCCGATCCGCGTGGAGCTGCAGCCGCTGTCGCGCGAGGACATCCGCCGCATCCTGACGGAGCCGGAAGCGAGTCTCATCAAGCAGTACGTGGCGCTGATGGCGACGGAAGGGATGACGCTGGCGTTCACCGACGACGGCATCGATGCGTTGGCCGACATCGCCGTGCAGGTGAATTCCACTGTGGAGAACATCGGCGCGCGCCGTCTGCAGACGGTGATGGAGCGTGTGCTGGACGAGATCTCGTTCGATGCGTCCGATCGCGACGGTCAGACGGTGACGGTAGACGCGCCCTACGTGAAGGCGCGCATCGGCGATCTCGCGAACAACGCAGACCTGAGCAAGTTCATTCTTTGAGCAAGTTCGGAGGAGGCGTTGTGCCAAAGAGCTGGCGGAAACCTTGCCTGTCTCGAAACGGGGCGCAAGGCGCAAATCCAGTATTAACGACTGAGCGGCGGTGGGAGCTGGATTCTTGAGGAGTTGCAGGCTATTCTTGTGTCGGTCCTACATCGACACGAGCGCATGGCAGACGATACAGACAATCTCGTTCTTGAACGGCTTCGCGAAATTCGCGGGATGCTTGGTGCTGTCACGCAGGACGTGGCCGATATCAAATCTCGCCTGGGTCGGATGGAGTCGCAGACTGCCGTATCGCTGAGTCAGCTTCAAGTTACTTTGGCCGAGCACTCTACGCGGTTCGACCGTCTCGATGAGAGGCTTGCGCACTTAGAGCGCCGTGACAACCTCGTCGACTAATCCTTCACGCTGTCGTGGATGGCCGCCTCCGCGGCCATGACGAATGGGGTGGCGTGCGGCGCTTTATGGGAAGCGCCGCGTTGCGTACTCAAGGCCGGCGGTTGCGCTGGAGGTCTTCGGGGCGGTCCCACATCAGGTAGTCGGCGCCGAGGGTCTGCAGGTTGGGCACGCCCATCTGCCCCATGGAGAGATCGACCTCGTTGCGCATGATGTCGAGGGCCTGTTTGGCGCCGGGGAGACCGCCGGCAGCGACGCCATAGAGCGTCCAGCGGCCGACGAACACGAACTTCGCGCCGAGGCAGAAAGCCGCCATGATGTCGGCGCCTCGGCGGACGCCGCTGTCGAGCATGAGCGTGACCTTGTCCCCGACGGCTTCGTTGATGGCCGGCAAGACTTCAATCGGCGAGGGTGCGCGGTCGAGCTGACGCGCGCCGTGGTTGGACACCATGATGCCGTCGACGCCGAGCGCGGCGCAGCGCCGTGCGTCGTCGGGATGCATGATGCCCTTCAGGACGAACTTGCGCGGCCACAGATCGCGGAAGCGCTTGACGTCGTCCCAGGTCAGCGGCGCGGTGGTCTGAGCGGCGACGAGCGAGGCGACGGTCTCCGCGTCCTTGCCGTTGCTGGCGTAGGGCGCCCAGTTGGGGAGAAGCGGCTGGCCGCCGGTGCGGACATACTCCGCGATCCATGCGGGATGCAGCAGGGCTTCGAGCTTGGTCTTGAGCGGCAGGTTGAGCGGGCGGCTGTAGCCGTTGCGGCGGTTGCGCTCCCGATTGGAGTGCACGGGCACGTCGACGGTGAGAACAAGAGTGGAAAGGCCGGCGTCCTTGGCGCGGCGGATCATGTCCTCGGAGATCTTCTTGTCGCGCGCGGCATATAACTGATACCAGCCGTGGTCGGGTGCGGTGCGGGCCAGATCCTCGATGGAGGCGGTGGAGGCACCTGACATGATGAAGGGCACGTTGGCGTCGCGGGCGGCCTGCGCCAGCATCAGGTCGGCGCCGGGGCGGAAGAAGCCCGAGCCACCGGTGGGCGCGATGCCGAAGGGATGGGAGTAGGTGCGGCCAAAGAGTTGGGCTGTCTGGTCGCGGGTGCTGACGTCGACGAGATACTTTGGCACGAGGCTGGCTTTGTCGAAGGCCGAATAGTTGCGCGCGAGGCCGACCTCGTCCTCGACGCCGCCCTCGATGAAGTCGAATGCGACCTTGGGCAGCCGCCGCTTGGCCATGCGCCGCAAGTCGTCGTAGTTGAGGGCCTGCATTCCTTGTTCACTCCCGTCATGTTTTTTTTCGCGGTTTACGTTGCCGGGCCTGACCGGCGCAATCAAGGGATAAATCAGCGCTGTGAGCCTTCCGGTAGGTGGCGATCCGGGGTAAATAGGCGCCGAACAGCGGCAGTCGTACAATGGTTCTGATCCTCGATAAGACACCTCCAGCGCCGGAGTCACAGGCGGCGATGAAACCGACGCTCGCCGGCCTTGCGCGCGATGGCCTGCGCACGGCGCTGGCTGCGGCCGGCGTGCCGGAGAAACAACTCCGGATGCGCGTTGAGCAGATCTCGAGCTGGATCTACGCGCACGGGGCGACGTCGTTCGACACGATGACGGATGTATCGAAGCAATTGCGCGCGCGGCTGCAAGAGCAGTGGACACTGGAGCGGCCGCAGATCGTGACGGAGCAGATCTCGGCCGATGGCACGCGCAAGTGGCTGCTGCGGCTGCCGCGGCGCGGGCACGAGGCGCAGGCGCCGGAGATCGAGACGGTCTACATTCCCGAACTCAATCGAGGGACGTTGTGCGTTTCGAGCCAGGTCGGGTGCACGCTGACGTGCTCGTTCTGCCATACGGGGACGCAGAAGCTGGTGCGCAACCTCGAGACGTCGGAGATCGTCGGGCAGATCCTGCTGGCGCGCGATCGCATCGGCGATTGGCCGGGCGCTGTGCCGGTGCAGGACCGCGGCATGCTGCCGGCAAGTGAGAAGAAAATCACCAACATCGTGCTGATGGGGATGGGTGAGCCGCTCTACAACTTCGACAACGTGCGCGATGCCATGGAGGTGGCAGCCGACGGCGACGGGCTCGCGTTCTCCAAGCGGCGCATCACGCTGTCGACGTCGGGCGTGGTGCCGCAGATCGTGCGCTGGGGCGAAGAGACCGGCACCATGCTGGCGATCTCGCTGCACGCGACGCGCGATGAGCTGCGCGACACGCTGGTGCCGATCAACCGCAAGTATCCGATAGCGGCGCTGCTGGAGGCCTGCCGGAACTACCCCGGGCTCTCCAACGCGCGGCGCATCACGTTCGAGTACGTGATGCTGAAGGGCGAGAACGACAGCGTTGCCGATGCGCGCGCGCTGGTTCGGCTTCTGGCCGGCATTCCCGCCAAGATCAATCTCATTCCTTTCAATGCGTGGCCGGGCAGTCAGTACGAGTGCTCCGAGCCCGAGGTGATCGGAAAATTCGCCGACATCGTCAATGCGGCGGGCTACGTCAGCCCGGTGCGGACGCCGCGGGGACGGGACATCCTTGCGGCGTGCGGGCAGTTGAAGTCGGCGAGCGTCAATGTCAGGGCGAGCCAGAGGGCGCCGGCGACGTCGGCCTGAGTTTTGGGGGGACGCGACCTGTGGTGATGCGCGCGATAGGCCGGCTGATCATGGTGCCGCTTGCCTTTCTGCTCGGTACGGCAGCGGCCGTGTTCGTGCTCTTCACGCTGGGAATGGAGAAGATCACGCACGCTATGGCGGGACGTGCGTTCGAAGCCGATATGCCGCAGATTTTCGAGTTCATGCGGCAGGCAAGTGCGCTGGCATCGGCGGCGACCATCGTGCCGGCGATATTACTGGTGATCGTTGGCGAGGTCGCGCGTATCCGCTCGTCGGCGTACTATATCCTGGGTGCCGGTGCGGCCCTGTGCGCTCTGCCGCTGATGGCGATGGCGGGATCGCTATCGAACGACCTGTCGCCGCTCGGTACACTGTGGACGGTGTTCGCGACGGCCGGGTTCGCCGGCGGTTTCGTGTATTGGCTGCTGGCCGGCCGCAACGCGTGACGCGTAGAGCCGGCGGGGATAGGTTGGACGTGGGATAGGGGCGGTGCGGGCCTGAGGTCTAGACGGCAGAAGGAGACGGCAGCCGTGCGACGGATTGTGCGCGTACTCATCGGGTTTCTCATCGCCTGTATTGCCGCGGCATTGACCACGCTGCTGTTTGTCGTGACGCCGGGCGAGCTGTTGGGCTGGCTGTCGCTGGACGACGGAGGCGAGCGATTCCAACGGTTCGGGCTCTTATGGCTCGCGGCGTCCACGCAGAGCGTACTGTTCTCAGCCCTGTTCGCGCTGGTGGCGGTCGTCGTTGCCGAGTGGCTCGGCCAGCGCGACTGGATCTATTACGCCAACGCCGGCATCATCATCGCGGTGCTGGGTTTTCTGGCTCAATGGGCGAGCGAGCCGACGGGCCAGAACTGGTCGGTGGTAAACAGCAGCTATCCGCTGGTGGCGTTTCTGGCCACCGGGTTCGTAGGAGGCTTCGTGTACTGGATGTGGGCGGGACGGTTCGCCGGCGCGCAGGCCAAAGCGGTAGTGGTGGCGCAGCCGGCAACTGACGTCGTCAAGAAGGCGGCGGAGCAGCCCAAACCCGTGACGACGACCAACGAGACGGAGGCGATTGCCAAATCTTAACCTTGTGAAGACGTGTTGCGTTGCAAAAGATATTGCTGCGACGCACAAAATTGGTTATGCTCCGCCCGTCTTTCCTCAATTAGCGCGCTGCGTTCGCTCCGGCGGCTTGCCGGGGCAACTCCTGGCTCAAGGAGACGCCCATGTTTCCGTTCGATATCCAGGCCAAGCTGGCAAAAACGTGGTTCGATGCGGCAGCGTCGGGCTTTGCGGCCATGAGCGCGCTGACCACGCCCCCGCGCAATCCCTATGCCTGGTTCTCGCCTCCGGCTGCCATGCCGATGTGGGGTACGGCAGCCAACCCATGGTCATGGATGATGGGATCGAGCCGGGGCTGGTGGCAGATGCCGATGCCGTTCTATGCCAACTGGTCGGGCCCGCTGGGCTTCGGCATGGCCGGCACGGGATGGCCATCAGCCTATAGCGCCTGGGCGGGCATGTTCCAGACGCCAACGACGTTCTCGATGTTCGCGCCATCGCCTTGGCACCCAAGCGTGCCGATGACCCTGCCGATCGCAGAGGCGACGGCTGTCGCAGTGGAAACCATCAAATTCGTTGAGGCGAGCTATCGTACCGCCGGGGGGCACGCGACCGCGGCGATCCTCCGGGCGTTGGAGCCGCCGGCGCGGACGCGCGAGCTGACCTGGACGCGCTGAGTTCGGCCGCCCACTCGGTGTCATCCTCGGGCTCGACCCGAGGACCCAATGGCTGGATCCCCGGACCTGCGATAAGGCGCCGCTACTTCTTCTTGGCGGGCGGCGTCGGCTTCTTCTGGCAATGGGCCTTGCGCTTCTGGCCCTTTTTTGTGGTCGTCTCGCGATACCAAGAGCAGGCCGTGTCGGCCTTGCAGGCCGTTTCTTCGAGCCCGGCGCAGGGCGAGGCGGCCTTCTTTTCCACCTTTTTCTTGGCAACGGGAGCGGCTTCCTTCTTGGCATCCGGCGCTTTCTGCAATTGCGCACTGGCCGTGCCGCCCATTAACGCGAGGGCGAACATCGCGGACGCAACACCCGTTCCCAATCGAAGTGATCTCAGCACGGCAGTTTCCTCCAGCCTGTGTCAGGAGGTTCCACCTTAGAGGCGCGCGAATGAACGCGATATGAGCGCTATCAGGCTATGTGCATAGTCCAGGCGATCGCCTGATCGAGACGATCGTCTCCCCAGAAGAACTCGCCGTCCGTGGCGATGAAGGTCGGGGCGCCAAAGATGCCGCGGGCGGATGCCACTTCCGTCTGGGCGCGCAGGCGTTCCTTGATCTCCGGCGTGGTGCTGCGCGCCAAGGCAGCCTTCGCATCGACTCCGATGCGTTGAAGCGCCGACGCCAGGACGCCAGGGTCGGTGATGTCGTGCTTCTCCCCGAACTCGGCTTCGAACACAGCGCGGGTGAACGGAGCAATCCAGCCTTCGGTCTCGCCCGAGAGTGCGAGGCGAGCCGCCTGCAAGCCATTGGCGGGAAAGGTCTCAGGCATCCGGAACGGCAGGCCGCGGACGGCGGCCAGGCGGGCAATATCGCGGACCATGTACTGGCCCTTGGCCGGGAAAAGGTTGAAGGGGGACGTGCTCCACCCTTGCGCCTTGAAGATGGGCCCCAGCAGGAACGGACGATAGATGACCTCGATCCGGGCCTTTTCGGCGGCCGCGTCGATGCGCATGGCGCTGAGATACGAGTAGGTGGAGGCGAAGTCGTACCAGAACTCGAGCTTGGGCACGTATGCCTCCGCCACTGCCGGATGAATTTTGATGAGGATACCCTAAAAGGGTGCCGGCGGCTGCCGTCAGGGGAAACAGCAACCGCCGGCAATTACGCCGCACTAACATCCTTGCAGCCGAGGAGGGACGGGGGATCGGCTGCTAAAGGCGGCGTTCAAACCGGCGACCTCGACGGGGGGCGAGGTGCCGGGCGTCCTGTTGTAAGACGTAGGACGGGGATCATTTCCGTCACATACCGATTGAGACGCTTCAGACGGGCAAAAGGTTCATGCGACATTTCGTATTTTTCGTTGCCTGAGGTCGGCAGGAAGCCCCGTGACGGGCTCTCGGCAGGTGCCTATAGTGCGCCGCAAATCCAGCAGGATCCCAGGTTCCTACAGGTCAGGACGGATATGGCGAAGCGTGCGCAGGGTAAGGTCAAGCGGGTGGTGCTCGCCTACTCCGGCGGGCTCGACACCTCTATCATTTTGAAATGGCTGCAGGAAACCTATGACTGCGAGGTCGTCACGTTCACCGCCGACTTAGGCCAGGGCGAGGAGCTGGAACCAGCGCGAGCTAAGGCTCTCATGCTGGGCATCAAGAAGGACCACATCTTCATTGAGGACCTGCGCGAGGAATTCTTGCGCGACTACGTATTCCCGATGTTCCGCGCCAACGCGCTCTACGAAGGCGTGTATCTGCTCGGCACCTCAATCGCCCGGCCGCTGATCGCCAAGAAGCAGATCGAGATCGCGCACAAGACCGGTGCGGACGCCGTCTGCCACGGTGCAACCGGCAAGGGCAACGATCAGGTGCGTTTCGAGCTGACGTATTACGCGCTCGATCCGTCCATCAAGATCATCGCGCCATGGCGCGAGTGGGCATTCAAGAGCCGCACCGACCTGGTCGAGTTCGCACGCCAGCATCAAATTCCGGTGACCAAGGACAAGGAAGGCGAGGCGCCGTTCTCCGTCGACGCCAACCTGCTGCACTCCTCGTCGGAAGGGAAGGTGCTGGAGGATCCGGCGATAGAGGCGCCGAAGATCGTCTACCAGCGCACGATCTCTCCCATGGATGCGCCCGACAAGGCGACCGACATCAGCATCGGCTTCGAGAAAGGCGATCCGGTTTCGCTCAACGGCAAGAAGATGGGCTCTGTGGAGCTGTTCACCGCGCTCAATAAGCTCGGACATGACAACGGCATCGGCCGCATCGACCTCGTGGAGAACCGGTTCGTCGGCATGAAGTCGCGCGGCATCTATGAAACGCCTGGAGGCACGATCCTGCTCGGCGCCCACCGTGCCATGGAGAGCGTCACGCTCGATCGCGGTGCCGCGCACCTCAAGGACGAGCTGATGCCGAAGTACGCCGAGCTGATCTACAACGGTTTCTGGTTCTCGCCCGAGCGCGAGATGCTGCAGGCGCTGATCGACAAGTCGCAGGAGCATGTCGAGGGCGAGGTGCGGCTCAAGCTCTACAAGGGCAACGTGATCGTGGCAGGGCGCGAGAGCCCGAAGTCGCTCTACTCGGAGGATCTCGTCACGTTCGAGGACGACAAGGGCGCCTACGACCAGAAAGACGCCGAGGGCTTCATCCGCCTCAACGCGCTCAGGTTGCGGACGCTCGCCATGCGCAAGAAGCGCACGCGCGGCCATTGACGGCGCTCCGTCCGGCGACGCCGCGGCGGATCGGCCACGCGTTCTGACCCAACAGCAAACGGACAACTCGATGTTCAACAGCATGGAGCTCGGCCGCATCGCCGGCATCCCGATCTATCTCGACATGATGTTCGTGCTGGTGCTGATCATTTTCAGCTACCCATACTTCACCAGCGGCAACACGCAGATGATGTCGGCGGGATTTATCATCGTCATAGGCCTGCTGCTGTCGATCCTGCTGCATGAGCTCGGACACGCCTTCGCCGGCCGGCTGTTCAAGGCGCAGGTGTCGCACATCGAATTGACGGGGCTGGGAGGCATCGCACATTTCGAGCGGTCGCTGCCGTCGTCGGCCTTTGCACGGTCGATGATTTCGCTGGCGGGGCCGGGGGTGAACCTCGGGCTTTGGCTGGGGCTCGACATGCTGGCGGACTCGGCTGTCGGATCGGGCAATATGATGGTAGCGCTGCCGTTGGCGGTGCTGTCGTCCGCCAATTTCTTCCTGATGATTTTCAATCTGCTGCCGGCCTATCCGCTCGATGGCGGCCACACGCTCGATGCCTGGCTCGGCGCGATTTTCGGATCGATCTGGGCAACGCGGATCGTGGCCAGCCTTGGACTGGTGGTTGCGATTCTCGTGGCACTGTTCGCAGTACCGCGGATGGCCATCTTCCTTCTGCTGGTAGCCCTCTTCATCGGGCAGGCCAACTTGGAAGCGCTTCGCGGCGTGGGCGGTTGGCGGCGATAAGAGACGGCGTCAGGCGACGGTGCGCATCAGGCCCTCGATATTGGGCAGAGCGTCGAGTTTCAGCAGCATGGCCTCGGCGGATTGGGCGCGGTCGCGGCCGATGACGGGATGAGCGAGCGCGCGGAATTTCGCCACGAGCTTCGCTTCCTGGGCCGCGAGATCGGTGGCAGGGACACCAACGTTGGCTTGGGCTTCGAGCGTGCGGCCGTCTTTCAGCTTAAGGGAGACGGCGGCGCCGTGTCGCTGCTCGGGAGGCGCAATGCGCGGCTCGATACGAATGCGCTCGCGGGCCTGCGTATAGCGGACATCGTTGGCGGAGGCATCCGAGAAGGTTTCAAGTGCTGCGGTGTCGGCGCCGTCGAGCGCCATGCCCGTGAGATGGCGGATCGCGAACTTCACTTCCAGGCCGCTGGCGGGCTCAGGGATGTTGCATACCTTCAGGTGGCCCGGGTCGACGTGCAGCGTCATCGTCTCGAGATCGTCGAGGCCGATGCCGTGCCTCTGGCGAAGCTCCCGGATCGCCTCGATGCTGGAATGCGTGAGGTAGCAGGCGGCGTGATACTTGAAGAGATTCTCCTCGACGGCGAATGGCGCGTTGGCATCGGGGCGTACGGCGTGGGCGTGGAAGCCGGGCGCCGGGGTGGCAGCGAACGCCTGCGGGGGCGCGCAGGCGGCGTCGCGGGACCGAAAGCCGCGGGCGGCGAGCCGCGCTGCGATGAGGCCGTTGGCGGCGGCTTTGCCCGCATGCAGAGGCTTGGTCATGGTGCCGAAGTTGAGCTTCAGGCCCGAGGCCTGCGAGGCGGCGATGCCGAGCGCGATTGCGGTCTGCTCGGCATCGAGGCCCATGAGGCGCGAGGCGCCCGCGGCCGCGCCGAAGGTGCCGAACGTGCCGGTGGCGTGGAAGCCCCTGTCGTAGTGCGCGTCGCCGCACATGTCGCCGATGCGGCATTCGACCTCGTAGCCGGCGATGAAGGCCAGAACGATATCGCGGCCGCTGGAGCCTAGGACTTCCCCGAGCGCCAGCACGGCAGAGGCAACGGGAACGGTGGGATGGCCATGCATGTGCCGGTTGACGTCGTCGAAGTCGAGGGAGTGCGAGACCGCGCCGTTGACGAGGGCGGCATCGTGCACGGCGGCTGTGTTGTCGAGGGCGACGAGCGTGGCACGCGCATTGCCGCCGCCGGCGAACTCGTCGGCCAGGATCGCGGCCAGCGGCTCGCGCGCGCCCGCGATGGTGACGCCGAACCAGTCGAGGATCGCATGGCGCGCCCATGTGCGGGCGGTGTCGGTGACGTCGGCGTGGGTGAGCCCGCTCGACCAGCGCGCGAGGTCGCGGGTGGGGCGAAGGTCGGTGATGGATGCGCGGGTGGCGGTCATAGAACCAATCCTTGTGTCGTCTCTAACGCAAATGGCAGGCGACGAGTTGGCCGCCTCCGAGATCGCGCAGGGCGGGAACTTCGACCTTGCAGCGGTCGACGGCGTAGGGGCAGCGGGTGTGGAAGTGGCAGCCCGGCGGCGGGCGCATGGGGCTCGGCACATCGCCTTGCACGACGAGCTTTTTGCGCTTGATGGCGGGGTCGGGGACGGGCACGGCCGACAGCAGCGCTTCGGTGTAGGGATGCTTCGGGCTTGTAAAGATGGTGCGCTTGTCGGCGTACTCGACGAGGCGGCCCAGATACATGACCGCGATCTTGTGGCTGATGTGCTCGACCACGGCGAGGTTGTGCGAAATGAAGAGGTAACCCAGGCCGAGTTCCCGCTGCAGATCCATCAGCAGGTTGATGACCTGCGCCTGGATCGATACGTCCAGGGCGGAGACGGGCTCGTCGCCGATGATGAGCCGCGGATTGAGCGCAAGGGCGCGGGCGATGCCGATGCGCTGGCGCTGGCCGCCGGAGAACTGGTGCGGGTAGTTGTCCATCTGCCCGCGCCGCAGGCCGACACGCTCGAAGAGCTGCGCAACCTGATCGCGGCGTTCACGGCGTTTGCCGACGCCGTGCACGCCCAGCGGCTCACCGACGATGTTGCCTGCCGTCATACGCGGATCGAGCGAAGAGAACGGATCCTGGAAAATGATCTGCATCTGGCGGCGGTAGGGACGCATCTCGGCCTTGCTCAGCCGCGTGATGTCGTGGCCTTCGACCTTGATGCTGCCGGCCGTCGGTTCGATGAGGCGCAGGATGACGCGGCCGACGGTGGACTTGCCGCAGCCCGACTCGCCCACGAGGCCGAGCGTCTCGCCCGCCTTGATTGAGAAGGTGACGCCGTCGACGGCGTAGACGTGGCCAACGGTGCGGCGCAGGAGCCCTTTGCGGATCGGAAAGTGCTTCTTCAGGTCCTGGACCTCGAGCACGTTGCCTGATCCGGTGGCAGCCCCGGCGCCCGGCTTCGGCTTGACGTCGTCAAGCATGAAGGGCGCCCCCGTACAGTGCGTCGGAATTCCAGCAGGCGGCCCAGTGGCCCGAACGCTTTTGCTCGTAAGGCGGATACTGCGCGCGGCAACGGTCGTCGGCGAACTTGCAGCGCGGGGCGAAGACGCAGCCTTGCGGCAGATCGGTCAGCGCGGGGACAATGCCGGTGATCTCCTGCAGGCGCTGCGGCGTGTCGTTGACCTCGCCGCGCATCAGGTCGAGACGCGGGATCGAAGCGAGCAGGCCGTGCGTGTAGGGGTGCAGCGCGTGGGCGAACAGCTCGCCGACCGGCGCTTCCTCGACCTTGCGGCCGGCGTACATGACGATAACGCGCTGCGCCGTCTCGGCCACGACGCCGAGGTCGTGCGTGATGAGGATGACGGCGGTGCCGAGCTTCTGCTGCAACTCGACGATGAGCTCGAGGATCTGCGCCTGAATGGTGACGTCGAGCGCGGTCGTGGGCTCGTCGGCGATGAGAACCTTGGGATTGCAGGCAAGCGCGATGGCGATCATGGCGCGCTGGCGCATGCCGCCGGACAGCTGGTGCGGATACTCCCGGACGCGCTGCTCGGGCTCGGGAATGCGCACGAGGCGCAGCATCTCGACCGCCTTGGCCAGCGCCTCCTTGCGACTGACGTCCTGGTGCAGGAGGATAACCTCGGCGATTTGCCGGCCGATTGTCATGACCGGGTTAAGCGAGGTCATGGGCTCCTGGAAGATCATGGAGATGTCGTTGCCGCGCACATTGCGCATGGCAGGCTCGTCGAGGGTCATCAGGTCGTGGCCGGCGAGGCGGACGGTGCCGCCGACGATGCGGCCGGGCGGATCGGGAATGAGGCGCAGGAGGGAGAGTGCGGTGATGCTCTTGCCACAACCTGACTCGCCGACGATGGCCAGCGTCTCGCCGCGTCGGAGAGCAAACGATACGCCGTCCACCGCCTTCACGACGCCCTGCCGCGTGAAGAAATACGTCTGCAGGTCGTCGACCTCAAGCAGCGCCTGTGCGCCCGCTTCCGGCTGAACGTCGGCCCTGGCATCCATGCGTTCGGCGGTCCCTTGTGCTGGCATCAGGTGCGCTGGCGCGGGTCGAGGTAATCGCGGAGGGCATCGCCGAGCAGGTTGGTGCCGAACACGGCGAGGCTGATGGCGATGCCTGGGAAGATCACGAGCCACGGTGCCGTGCGCACATATTCGGCGGCCGATTCCGAGAGCATGCGGCCCCACGAGGGATGCGGCTCGGGAATGCCAAGACCGAGGAACGAGAGCGCGGCCTCGGTCAGGATGGCGGCGCCGAGCTGGGCGGTGGCAAGCACGATGAGCGGGGCCAAGGTGTTGGGCAGCACGTGGCGGACGGCGATGCCGAGCTCGCTCATGCCGACGGCGCGGGCGGCCTCGACGTAGGGCATCTCGCGCAGCGACAGCGTGTTGGAACGGATGACGCGGGCGACATTGGGTACCAGCGGAATGGCGATGGCGATAATGGTGTTCTGCAGCGACGGTCCGAGCGAGGCCGCCATCACCAGGGCCATCACCAGCAGCGGCAGGGCCTGCATGATGTCGATGAGGCGCTGGATGAGGAGATCGTACCAGCCGCCGAAGTAGCCCGAGGTCAGGCCGACGGCCACGCCGATCAGGCAGCCGAGGAACGTCGAACCGACGCCGACGGCAAGCGAGATGCGGGCGCCGTAGGCGACACGGCTCCACATGTCGCGGCCCATGAAATCGGCACCGAGGATGTGGTCCGCGGTTGGGCGCGCGAGCGAGGCACGCGGATTGGTGCTGGTGGGGTCGTAGGCGGTGAGCCAGGGGGCGAAGAGCGCCGTCAGCACGAACAGAACGACGATGACCGCGCCGACGGCGCCAAGCGGATAGCGCCGCATGAGAAAGCGGGCGGTGCCGAAGAAGCCGGTGGCATTGGCGCCTGCGCGGTTGAGCTCTGCACGATGGTCGAGGACGGCCATGGCGTCAGTCCTCGTACTTGATGCGCGGGTCGAGGACGACGTAGGCCATGTCGACCAGGAAGTTGACGACGACGACCACGACGGCGATGAACATGACAAGGTTCTGCACGATCGGGTAGTCGCGCCAGCGGATGGCCTCGACGAGGAAGCGGGCAACGCCCGGGATGTTGAACACGGTCTCGGTGACGATGAGGCCGCCGATGAGGAACGCTGCCTCGATGCCGATGATGGTGATGACGGGCAGCACGGCGTTACGGAGCGCGTGGTCGTAGTTGACGGAGGCGGCTGAGGCGCCCTTCGCCCGGGCAGTGCGGATGTAATCCTGGCGCAGGACCTCGAGCATCGAAGAGCGCGTCAGGCGCATGATGAGCGCGGAGGCGCGGAACCCGACGGCAGCTGCCGGGATGCTGAGCAGGGCCAGCTCGTGCCAGATGGTGGCTGGCTTGTCGGTATAGATCGGAATCCACCCGAGGAAATGCACGAAGCCCATCAGGATCAGCAGGGCCAGCCAAAACGAGGGTAGCGACAGGCCGCTGAGGCTGACGACCCGCAAGGCATAGTCGAGTGGCGTGTCCTGCTTCACGGCGCTGATGACGCCCAGCGGCACACCGAGCACGATAGAGAAGAACAGCGCCAGCACCGCGAGCTTGGCCGTGATCGGGATGCGCGGGAGAATCTCGTCGAGCGCCGGTTTCTCAGAGACGTAGGCATAGCCCAGATCGCCGCGTAGCAGACCGCTGATCCAGGTCGAGTACTGCACGACGAGCGGTTGATCGAGCCCCAGCTCCTTCTCGATCTTGGCTTTTTCTGCCGGGTTCACGAGGCCGGCCGATTCGAACAGGATGTCGCTGATGTTGCCGGGCATGACACGCAGAAGGACGAAGATCAGCACCGACATGCCGAACAGCGTCAGCAGCATCAGAAAGAATCGGCGGACCAGGTAAGCACCCAAGATCGGTTCCTTCACTCAAGAGTGACAGCCGCGGCCGCCTGATCGGCCGCAAGGCAATACGGCCGCGCGAAGGCGGCCGTCCGCTGCTACTTGTCGAGCCACACGTCGGTGAAGCGCCAGTTGCTGTAGATGCTGTTTTGGTGCCCGACGAAGCCTTTGACGTGCGGGTGCCAGCAGGTCGCAGCGCGGTCGTGATAGATGATCGGACGGGCCAGATCGTCGTTGAGCTTCTTCTCGATCGCCCACACCAGTTTCTTGCGCTTCTCGACATCGGTCTCCTGCGACTGCTCGTCGATCATCTTGTCGACGGCGGGGTCGCAGTATTGCGTGTAGTTGCGCTCCGACTTGCAAGCGTAGTTCTCGTAGAAGACGGGATCAGGATCGTCGACCGACATGCCCGTCAGGTTCATACCGATGGTGTAGTCCTTGCGGGCGGCCTTGGCGTGCCAGATGGTGGTGTCGACGACTTCCAGCTCGCCTTCGACATAGATCTGCTTGAGCTGGTCGATCAGGATGACGCCCGGATCGCGATAGATGGCGATGTCGCGTGTGGAGACCTTGACCTTGAGAGGATTGGACGCGCTGTAGCCCAGGCTTTCCATGATCTTGCGGGCTTCGGCGCGGTTCTTCTCGATGTCGCCGCCGTAGCCGGTCATGGTTTTCAGGACTTCAGGCGGCATGCCCCATAGTCCTTCCGGCAGCGGCAGCATGACGCCGCCGATATCGCCCTTGCCCTCGGTTAGGATATCGACGAACGGCTTGCGGTCGATGGCGAGCGCTAACGCCTCGCGCAGCTTGGCGTTGTCGAACGGCGGTTTCTCGCGATTGACCATCAGGTTTCGCGGCACATATTGCGGCTTGATCTCGCAAATGGCATTCGGCGCCTGGGATTTCATGTCCTTCAGCAGGGGAATGGTGATGTCCTGCGAGAAGGTCATGTCGAATTCGCCGGCGACGAAGGCCAGCGTACGCGTCGAGCGGTTGGCGATGATGCGCATCTCGACGCCGTCGAGGTAGGGCTTGCCTTTCACGAAGTAATCGGGATTGCGGGCGAGGCGGATGACCTCGTTCTGCTTGAACTCCACGAACTTGAAGGGGCCGGTGCCGATCGGCTTGGTGCGCATGTCGCGCGTCGAGACGTGGCACGGATACACGGGAGAGTAGCCCGATGCGAGCATCGACAGCAGCGCGGGTTGCGGGCGGTTGAGGACGAACGTCGCCTCGAAGTCGCCGTTGAGTGCGATTTCCTTGACGTTCTGATACCAGATCGCGCGCGGGTTCTTGCGGAAGGTGTCGGCATCCTTGCCGAGCAGCTTGTTCCAGGTGCACTCGACGTCCTTGGCCGTGAACGGCTTGCCGTCGTGCCATTTCACGCCCTGACGCAGCTTGAAGGTGAGCTTGGTCTTAGTTGCGTCCCAGCTCCAGCTTTCAGCCAGATCCGGCGTGATGGTTTCGACCGAGTTCACGTCCTTTGTCTGGTCGTAAATGACAAGGTTGTTGTAGATCGCCATGAACGGCAGGTTGGTGGAGACGGTCGCTTCCTCGTGGACCGAGGCGCTCGGCGGATTATCGCGGTGGTAGATCCGCAGCGTACCGCCCTGCTTCTGGGCAAGCGCCGGGCCGCCCACAAGGGCAAGGACCACGATCGCCGCTGCAAAAATGCGGGGGCTGACAGTCCTGGGCATTTCGGTGTTCTCCCTGGGGGTCTGGCCGGTGCCCGATCGGCACCAGTCCATTATTATCGTTGTCCGGCAGGCTAGACGGTGAGGATAGCCCGATCAACCCCAATCGAGCCGGCAGGTCATGCCACGCTGCTTGTCGTCCGAAGTGTGAAGCACATCAATTCGCCAACAGGAACTCGCTACATCCCCATCATCGTCGCCTGCTCGACGAGCGTGCGGGCCTGTTTGATCTGCGGCATGTAAATCGGCTTGCCGTCGAGTGTCACGACGCCGCCACCCGACCGCTCGGCCTCACTAGCAGCCGAGAGGATGCGCCGCGCTTGCGCGACAGCGTTTCGAGAGGGCGAGAAGACCTCGTTGGCGATACTGACGAGTTCCTCGGTCGTTGCCCACTTTCCCTCGCAACCGAGCACAGCGGAGCGCGTGGCCGCCGCGCGAAATCCGGTTGGATCGCTCGTGTCGAGGAATGGCCCATCGACGGGCCGTAGGCCGGCCGCACGCGCCGCAGTAACCAGGCGCGCCGTCGCGTAGTGCCACATATCGCCCCAATGCTGTTGGCGCCTGCCATCGGCATTGGCGTCCGTTAGGACATGGTAGTCAGGATTTGCGCCACCAACCTTGGTCATCCTCGCTCCAAGTGAGGCGGCCAGGTCATTTTGGCCCAAGTGCAATGAGTCGTTGCGCGGGCTGGCGATTGCGATCTCGTCGATATTGGCAAGGCCTTGAGCGGTTTCGATCATGAGCTGGAACCCAAGCCGCTTCGTGCGCTGCATGGCAACTTCAATCTGGGTGACGAGCATGTCGACCGCGTAGATGTCGGCGGAGTTTCCCACCTTCGGGATCATGATGAGGTCCAGGCGTTCCGTGGAAGCCTCCAGCAGATCGACGAGATCTCGATACATGTGCGGCGTGTCGAGGCCGTTGATACGCACCGATATCGACTTCCGGCTCCAATCGATGTCCTTGAGCGCGGCGATCAGGTTCTGCCGGGCGGCTGGCTTCTCGCCCGGCGGGACCCCATCCTCGATCTCGAACATCACGACGTCGGCGGAGGAACGCGCTGCGTCTGCGAACGTCGCGGGCTTATTCGCAAGCACGAAGAGCTGGCTGCGATTGAGGCGTGCCGGTGCCGGCGTCGTAATAGAAAAGCTCATGGTCCTCCCCGTTCAGAACCGCGACAACTGTGCGCAGTTCATCCTGCAGAATATTCCGGGGGCAGACAATAGGAGCGGCTCGCCTGAATCAGCGCCGTTCGAGCAAGCTCGAGAGAGCGTCTTGATTACAGGGTCATCGAGGGAATGACCCAACAGGGCCATTCCCGATACACGATCGATATCAGTCGCCTGAGCGAAGCAGCGCGCCGCCATCGACGGGCAAGGTGACGCCGGTGATGAAGTTGGCTTCGTCCGAGGCGAGGAACAGTGCGGCGTAGGCGACGTCCCAGCCGGTTCCCATCTTGCCGCGCAAGGGTACGCGGGCGTCGCGCTCGGCTTCGACCTGCGCGCGCGGCTTGTTGAAGGTGCGGGCGCGTGTGTCGACGGCCATGGGCGTGTTCATGAGGCCCGGCAGGATGACGTTGGCGCGGACGCCGAACTCGGCGTTCTGCTTGGCGAGCATCTCCGTGAAGCCGATCATACCGATCTTGGTGGTCTTGTAGGCGACCAGCGGGTAAGTCGAGGAGAGTGCTGCCACCGACGAGATCGAGATGATCGAGCCCGTGCGCTGCTGACGCATGACGGGGAGCACGTGCTTCACGGCCATGATGTAGCCGCGCAGGTTGATAGCGTTGCAGCGGTCGAAGGCTTCCTCGGTGATGTCGAACGGATTGGCATCCCCGCCCGCGATGCTGACGCCGACGTTGTAGTGCAGCGTGTCGATACGGCCCCAACGTTTTACAGCGTCTTCAGCCGCCGCTTTGAGCGTCGCCTCCTTGGTGACGTCGGCTTCGAAGGCGGCGGCGGTGCCGCCTTCCTTCTCGATCATGGCCGCGGTCTCCTTGGCGGAGGCCAGGTCGCGGTCCACCGACAGCACTTTGGCGCCCTCGCGGGCGAGCAGGATGGCGGTGGCGCGGCCGTTGCCGACACCTTCGCCGGGGCTCTGGCCGGCACCGACGATAATGGCGACCTTGTCCTTCATACGCATGGATGTGTTCCTTACTTGGAGGGGAGCGGGAATTCGTCGAGATATTTCTGGTAGCTGTCCTCGACGTCGATCTCGAGCGTGGCCAGGATGCGCACGACCGCGCTGTAGAAGGCCGTGGTGATGACGAGATCGTTGAGATGCTCCGCACTCAGCGCCTTCTGCAGCGCTGAAAACGTTTCATCCGACATGCGAATATTATTGGTCATCTCGCGCGCGCCCTTCACCACCAGCTTGGCCATCGGGTCGAGGGTGTTGGGCTTGCCGTCCGTGTCGGCAATCAGAGCGCGAATGTCGTCGGGCGTGACGCCGAAGTCGTAGCCGATCTTGACGTGATGCGACCACTCGTAGGGCGAGCGCGCCAGCCAGCCCACCTGCAGGATCGCCAGCTCGCGCAATCGCGGATCGAGCGTGCTGCCATGGCGGATGTAGACGCCGAGTCCGCGGAAGGCCTTGAAAGCTCCGGGGCTGTGAATCAGCGCCTTGTAGAGGTTGATGTCGCGGTCGAGCAGGTCTTTGTGCTCGGGCGCGAGGTCGTCTTTCGTGAGGTAGGGAACGCGTGCCATGGGGATTGATCCTTATGCCTTGGGACGATCGTGCTCTTCGCTTTCGCGGTTGGGCGACATGATGCTGACACCGCCGTCCACGACGAGGGTCTGGCCGGTGATGTAGCGGGCGTGATCGGACAGCAGGAAGCGGACGGCGCCGCCGATGTCCCAGCCGGTACCTTCGACACCGAGCGGCGAGGCGCGGCGGCGCTGGTCGCGCGCATTGTCTGTCATGCCGCCAGCGTAGACCATCGGCGTGTAGACAGGGCCGGGTGCGACGCAATTGACGCGGATGCCCTCGGGCGCGTGATCCACGGCCATGGCGCGGGTGAGCGCGATGATGGCGCCCTTCGCCGTGGTGTAGGCCGTGAGGCGGCGCGGACGGATTGCCGAGATCGAGGAGATGTTGACGATGGCGCCGCGCTTGGCCGTCTTGATCATGGCCGGGATGGCATACTTCGACAGGAAGAAGATCGGGTCGAGATTGACCTGGATGACGCGATGCCAGGTGTCGGGATCTTCTTCCACGACCGAGGCGCGGCTGGAGATGCCGACGTTATTGTCGAGAAAGTCGAGACGGCCGAAGCGGTCGAGCGCGGAGGTTACGGTGTCCTTGCATTGCTTTTCTTCGGTGAGGTCGGCCGAATGCCACGCCGCCGTGCCCCCTTCGGCAGTGATCATCTCGACGGTGCGTTCGGCGAGTTTGCGATCGCGATCGACGATGAGGACCTTGGTGCCCGCGCGCGCGAGCAGCAGGGCTGCACCACGGCCGTTGCCGATGCCGTCGCCCGCAGCGCCGCCGCCGGCGACGATGGCGACTTTGCCGGCAAGTCCGGGATCGTCCTTGTAGTCGGATGTGCTCATGGGTGTTTCCTTCTTTTGGTCGAATCCCCTCTCCCCATTCTTCATGGGGAGAGGGTTAGGGTGAGGGGCAGGAGCTTGCTCTGAGTACGTAGCTGCCCCTCACGTCGTGTCGAAGACACGCCTCCGGCATGACCCTCTCCCCGTAAGGACGGGGAGAGGAAGAAGCGCATCACCGTCCCTGGAAATTGGGGACGCGTCGTTCGCTGACCGCCTTCACGCCCTCCTTGAAGTCTTCCGTCGCACGCAGGCGCGTCTGCTCGACGAGCTCGGCCTCGGTGGCTTTGCGCACGCGGTCGGCGAGACCCTTGCGCAGGGTTGCGCGCGTGGCGACGACGCCGAGAGGCGAGTTCTCCGCGATCTCGGCCGCGAGCTTGACGGCGGCCGCGCGCACCTGATCCTGCGGCACGAGGACGTCGGCGAGACCCATCTCGAAGGCGTCCTCGCCTGTGATGCGGCGGCTGGTCAAAAACATGAGAGCCGCGTTGTTCTTGCCGATCAGCTCGGGCAACGTCGTCGTGAGGCCGAAGCCCGGGTGGAAACCGAGACGGGTGAAATTGGCGGCGAAGCGCGCTTCGGGACAGGTGACGCGGAAGTCCGGCACGAGAGCCAGGCCGAGACCGCCACCGACGGCCGCGCCGTGGATGGCGCCGATGATCGGTGTCTTGGACTCGAACAGGCGGATGGCCTGGATATAGAGGTGGCCGGCGGTGGCGATGGTGTCCTTCTCGCCCGGGCGCAGGCCGTCTTTTGTCAACTGCTGGCCGTCGCCGAAGTTGGCGCCTGCGCAGAACGCCTTGCCCTGGGCGGCGAGCACGATGGCGCGGCAGCCCGGGTCATTGTCGAGCGCATCGAAGGCGTCGGCGATCTGGTTGATGAGCGAGATGTCGAAGAAATTGTTGGGCGGCCGCCGGATCTCGACGATGGCGACGAGGCCCTCGCGTTCGACGGCGATGTCTTTGAATGGGCCCATGGGTCATTCCTTTCTCAGTCGTTGGTCAAATGCTTGGACATCGGGTAGCCGGAGGTCGTGACGAAGCTTTCTGCTGCGTTGACTTCTACATAGCCGGCGGAGCGATAGAAGCGGCGGGCGGTTTCGGTGCTCTTGAGCATGCAACGCGTGTTGCCTCTCTCGCGGGCCCGCGCTTCGAGGGCCTGGAGCAATGCCCGACTGACGCCGCGAAACCGGGCCGACGGCAAAACGTAATTTAAAGTGATCTCGCCCCGATCGGTGACCGAGCCCACGGCAATGATGGCTTCGTCCTCGATGGATACCAGCACAGAGTTGTCCGGCTGCACGATCCACGATTTGAATATCTCCGGCGATTTGTTGGCAAGCCATCGCGCCAGGATGGTCGGATCGTTGTGATGGTCGGGGGCGCAAAGCTCGGTGATCGAGCGTACGCGGACGTCGGCTGCAGCCACTGCATCGTCTGCCACTGCGTCTCTGATGCTTACGACCATCGCTATTCACTCGGCCCGCTTCACGATCAAGGCATCGACCACGGTGGCGCCTTGGCCGGCGGGGTGGACGAGGACGGGGTTGAGATCGATCTCCTTGATGGTGTCGGCGTTGTCGGCAGCGAAGTGGGAGAGGCGCACCATAAGGTCGACCAGTGCGGGGATGTCGGCGGCGGGTTGGCCGCGGTGGGCATCGAGCAGCGCGGCGCCGCGCAGGCGGGCGATGAGAGCGGTCGCGGCATCCTGTGTGAGCGGGACGGGGGCGAAGACGACGTCCTTCAGAACTTCGACGTGGATACCACCGAGGCCGAGCATGAGGAGCGGGCCGAAGGTGTCGTCGCGGCTGATGCCAAGGATGACCTCGCGGCCGGCGGCCGCCATGGGTTGGACAAGGACGCCATCGATTTTCGCGGATGGCGCGTAGCGTTTGGCGTTGGCAAGAACACGTTCATAGCCCTGGCGGACATCGTCGGCTGTCGCGAGCTTGAGGGCGACGGCGCCGGCTTCCGTCTTGTGCAGGATGCCGGGGGACTGGACCTTGAGCACGACAGGCCGGCCGATGGCCTTGAAGGCAGCCACGGCGGCGTCCGCCGATGCGACGACGTGATTGTCGCCTGAGCCGATCCCGTAGGCGGTGAGAAGCGGGCGGGCGTCGGCCTCGGTAAGCACGCATGGCGATTTACGTAGGGCGGCTGCGACGGTTTCGCGCGCAGCCGAAGGGCTCGTGCGGATCTGCGGCACGCGCAGCGCGGCGTCGCGGGCTTCGCGGTAGTCCGACATCACAGCCAGCGTGCGCGCGCAATTGCGCATGTTGGTGAAGATCGGATAGCCGGTCTCGGCGAGCGTCGTGAGCGTGTGCGGAACCGGCAGCGTGTAGCTCCACATCAGGATCGGCTTGGTGCTGGCGGCCTTGACACGCATGAGCCGGTCACGCTCGGCAACGACGCGCTCGCCGGCGCGGCCGCTCATGACGACGATGACGCTATCGATGGAAGGGCAGTCGAGCACCAGCTCGGCCATGCCGGCGTAGCCGAGGGCGTGGATGGCCTGAGCGGTGCCGTCGATGGGATTTTGCGACGTGCCGTAGGAGGGAAGGTGCTTGTCGATGCGTGCGCGCGTCTCCGCGTCGAGGGTCGGGACCTCGAGACCGGCGGCGATGCAGGCGTCGGCCATCCATCCGCCCCCGCCGCCCGATGCGGTGCAGATGGCGACGCGGCGTCCTGCGGGAAGTTGTGGGATGCCCGTGCGCAGGAAGCCTTGCGCGATGTCGACCATTTCTTCCGAATCGGCGCCTTCGATTAGGCCGTAGTGGCGCGCCATGGCCTGGAAGGCGGAGTATGAGCCGGCGAGTGCGGCGGTGTGCGAGGCGGCGGCGCGACGACCAGCATCGGATTGACCGATCTTGTTGACGATGATCGGTTTGCCGGCTTTCAGGGCTTTGGAGGCCACGCGGCGGAACGTTTCGGCGGTCTTGATGTCTTCCAGCAGCAGCAGGAAGGCGTCGGTCTTGCCCTCCTCCAGCAGATGCTCGACGACGTCGAAGGTTTCCAGGCACGCCTCGTTGCCGGTGGTGACGATGTGGTTGAACGCCATCTCCTTGGGGCGCCCGCGGTCGAAGAAGGCGAAGCCCATGCCGCCGCTCTGGGCGATGACGGCGACGCGGCCGTTGTTGAGGGCGGCGGGCAGCAGCGGCGTTGCCGACGGCGTGACGGCGGGACTGAAAGTCGGGCACAGCGCGGCATCGAGATTGGCGAAGCCTTCGGAGTTGGGCCCCATCACGGCCATGCCGTGGCGGCGGGCGATGGCGCGCAGCTCGTTCTGCATGGATGCGCCGGCCTCGCCCGGCTCCTCGGCGAAGCCCGAGCTGATGATGACCGCGGATTTCACGCCGGCCTTGCCGCAGCGTTCCAGCTCCTCGGCCACAAATTTGGCGGGGATGATGAGGACGGCGAGATCGACGGGCGGGGGCACGTCGCCGATGGATGGGAAGGCGGCGAGGCCTTGCACCTCGCGGTGCGTGCGGCTGACGGGATAGATTTTACCCGCGTAGGGATGCGCGCGCATGATTTCGAGAATGCGGCCGCGCAGGCCCTGGCCTTGCGGCGCCGCGCCGATGATGGCGACGGACTTGGGAGACAGCATCGCGCCGAGATCGGGCATCGCCTTACCTCAGCCCCAGGCCGCGGGCGATGATGCCGCGCAAGACTTCCGTCGTGCCGCCCTGGATGGTGAGCTTGGGGGCGATGACGGTGGCGAACGCCAGATGCTCCTCGAACGTGGCTCGGTTGGCGTTCTCCTCGGTGTCCACAAAGGCCGCGAGATCGCGCACGCGGGCCGGCAGCTTCTGCTCCCAGATGGTGCCGAGATCCTTGACGATGGAGCCTTCGACCACCGGCTCCTTGCCGGCCTGCAGCATGCCGTTCACGGAGACCGACATGCGCCGCAAGGTATGGAGCTGCGCAACGAGACGGCCCAGGCCTTCGGCGGCGCGCACGTCGGGGCTGTCGCCCAGGATGCGGATGAGATCGACGAGCGTGTAGTAGGTCTCCAGGAAGCGCTCGGGGCCGCTGCGCTCATAGGCGAGCTCGCTGGTGGCCTGCTTCCAGGCGCCGTCGATTTCGCCCAGCACGTGGTCCTCGGGAATGAAGGCATCGGTGAACACGACCTCGTTGAATTCCTTCTGGTCGCTGATCTGATTGATCGGATTGATGGCAATGCCGGGCGTCTTCATGTCGACGAGGAACTGCGTCAGGCCGTGCCGGCGGTTTTCCTTCGTTGACGGTGAGGTGCGGAACAGCCCGATCATGTAGTCGGCCTGGTGCGCGTTGCTGGTCCAGATCT
>CADEFX010000024.1:0-29308 GCA_902826715.1 uncultured Hyphomicrobiales bacterium
GTGGTCAGATCCGGGATCGCCATAAGATAAGTGCGCGGCCAAGAGCGGGGATTACTTTTTCCGACGGTTAATGGGCGCACGCTCGACCACTGCGGCTCCCACCGATCCGCGCCTCACGCACAGGTGTTATCTGGGACTTGTTCCACGGTGTCCGATTCCGCAAAATCGCGTCGAAAGCCTGCAACCCCACAAGTTTGCGTCCCCGGACGCCGCGCGGCGAGCCGGGGTCTTCACACATCGAGATGGCACGCATGATCTGCCACGCGTTGCACGCCGACGTGCATCGCACCGGGGAAGATCCCGGATGACGGCGCTATCAGCGCCGTCTCCGGGAACGCAGAACGGAGGGTTGCCGTCCTCTCTCGACGCGCCACAGGCCAACGATCGAATTGCAAGCGTGAACTCCTGCCGACTAATGACGTTGCCCTCGCCGCCCCCTTCCCCGCACAATCGCACGATCACCTCATCCCAAACCTGGAGACAACACACATGGCCGAGTCGAACCTGGAGAAGGGCCGTGCCCTTCGCACCGAAGTACTGGGCAAGGAGCACGTCGAGCGCTCGCTCGCAAACGCCAACGAGTTCTCCAAACCGATGCAGGACATGGTCATGGAGATCGGCTGGGGCATGTTCTGGTCGCGCGAGGGCCTGACCCGCAAGCAGCGCAGCCTGCTCACCATCGGCATCCTGGCCGTGCTCAACCGCCCGCACGAGCTTGCCGTGCACGTCAAAGGCGCCATCAACAACGGCCTGACCAAAGAGGAAATCCGCGAGGCGCTGATCCACGTCGGCTGCTACGCCGGCTTCCCCGCCACCATCGACGCCTTCCGCACCGCCAGCAAGACCCTCGACGAGATGGGTGTGTAGACGAGACGCCTCGTGCGATGACGCCGGCGGATGTGCGGCGAGCGCAGCCCATCCGCACTCTCAGTGTCATCCTCGGACTTGTTCCGAGGACCCATGGCTCCGCGGGTCCGGAAACGTTGCTTTGCCACCAAACTCCTCATGCCGCATCGAGTTGCGGCATGATGGGTGCTCGCGACAAGCGCGAGGATGACACCTGAAGTAGCTGATCACGCGCGCGGGCAGGTGGCCCTAGTCACCCACCATCCCTCACCGCCACCGCCAGCACGCCCTCCACATACGGCAAAAACGACCGCGCCACCTCGACGCGAAACTCCGCCGGCGCCGTCCGCCACAGCACGATCTCGGCCTTGGCAAACAGCGTCCGCGTGCACATGCCGACCGGGAACGCTGCCTGATCGAGATCGAGCGGACAGCCCGCGCTCAACACGTCCTCCACCGCGGGGCCGGATACGATCAGCGCGCTATTGCGATCGCTGACATCGACCAGCGCATGCGGCACGCCGCCCAGCGCTTTCGCCAGCACCGATGCCACCAGCCCTCCCTCGGACCGTGGTGCGATGAGCAGCCACTCGTCGGGACCGAGCCATAGTGCAATGCGCCCCACACTCTGCGACGCACGGCACGGCTCAAGGGACAATGGCGTGCCCAATGCACTCGCCACTGTCGCAACGGCCGCATCGCGCCCCCGGAACACGAAGCGCGCAGCCGGCGCGGCCGCACGCACCAATGCCCCGGCGTCGCGCCCTCCACCCGCCGAGACGGCCGCGTCCACGCTAGCCATTCAGCTTCTCCCCCTTGGGATCGTAGAACACGGGAGACACCACCTCGACCTCCACGGCGCCCTTGGGCATCGGCACGTGCAGACGCTGCCCCATCAAGCCGCGACCGCCCCTGACCAGCGCCAGCGCAATCGACTTTCCCAGCACGGAGCTGTGGTACGAGGACGTGACATGGCCCAGCGCAGCCGTGCCTTTCGCCGGCGCCGCGACCGAAGTCACCTGCGCGCCATCATCGAGCAGGACATCGCGGCCCCGCGTCAACAGCCCCACGAGCTGCTTGCGGTCCGTGCGTATCATGTCGGGCCGCACGAGCGACCGCCGCCCGACGAAATCCGCCTTGCTCTTCCCGATCGCCCATCCAAGCCCGAGGTCCTCGGGAATCACCGTGCCGTCCGTCTCCTGGCCGACGATGATGTAGCCCTTCTCCGCCCGCAGCACGTGCATGGCTTCCGTGCCGTACGCACACCCGCCCGCATCCTCGACTCGCGCCGCCACGGCCTCCCACACGGACCGCCCCGCGCCAACCGGCACATTGATCTCGAAGCCGAGCTCACCGGTGAAGCTCACGCGGAACAGGCGCGCCGGCACACCCGCCACCTTCGCCTCGCATACGCTCATGTGAGGCAAAGCCTCGCCGCCGACATCCGCGCCGTCCACCAGCGGCGCGATCACGTCTCGCGCCCTCGGCCCCTGGACGGCGATGACCGCCCACTGCTCCGTCGTCGACGTGAGCCATACCTGCAGGTCCGGCCATTCCGTCTGCAGGTAGTCTTCCATCATGTTGAGGACGGAGGCGGCACCGCCGGTCGTCGTCGTGACATGAAACCGATCCTGGGCGAGGCGGGCGATCACCCCATCGTCGATGACGAACCCCGCCTCGTTGAGCAGAATTCCATACCGGCACCGGCCCGGCTTTAACGCCTTGAAGGCGTTGACGTACATGCGTTCGAGAAACTCGGCCGCATCGGGCCCGACCACCTCGATCTTGCCAAGCGTCGACGCATCGAACACGCCCACCGCCGCCCGCACCGTCCGGCACTCGCGTGCGACCGCCGCGTGCATGTCCTCTTTCGCACGCGGAAAATACCAGGCGCGCTTCCACGTTCCCACGTCCTCGAAGGCCGCACCCTTGCCTTGTGCCCACCCATCGATAGACGTGCGCCGGATGGGATCGAAGAGATCGCCGCGCGCCATGCCCGCCAGCGTACCGAACGTGACAGGCGTATAAGGTTGGCGGAAGGTCGTGAGGCCCACGTCGGGCACCGTCGTATTCAGCGTCCCCGACACCAGGGCCAGCGCATTCATGTTCGACGTCTTGCCCTGGTCCGTCGCCATGCCCGTCGTGGTGTAGCGTTTGATGTGCTCGATGGAGCGAAAGCCTTCGCGCGCCGCCAGCTCGAGATCGCGCGACGTGACGTCGTTCTGGAAATCGACGAACGCCTTGGCCATGCCCTGCGGCAGCCGTGGTGCGTTGACGTGCCCCGTCGCCTCTGTCGCTTCCAATATGCCTTCGACGCGATAGGCGCGCGCCCGTCCCAGCCCAAATCCGCACGCCTGCGCCGCCGTGCGTCCGGCCGCAGCACCACTCTCGATGACGGCCGCCAGCCCCGACGCGCCCCCACAAGCGCCAGCCGACGTTTCACTTTGCGCCGAAACGCCCGGCAGGAACACTCCGGCTGCTGCGTCGAACCGCAGCTTGCCGCGCGACTGCGAGAACAGATGCACCGACGGCGTCCAGCCTCCACTCATGAGAAGGCAGTCGCACGGAATGCGGCCGGCATCGCGGATCGAGCCATCGGCCATCGGCGCGCCAATCATGATCTCGCTGACCCGCAAGTGCCCGCGTGACCCGACAATGCACGTCCCCGTTCGGATCGGCAGCCCGGCATCTAGCGCAGCCGCCATGGCCGCACTTTGAGGATCGGCCCGCGTATCGAGCACCGCCGCCACCTCCACGCCAACGCCGGCAAGGTCGAGCGCCGCCGCATAAATGCCGTCGTGCGATCCCGCGATCACCGCACGCTGTCCCGGCGTCACGCCGTAGCGATTGAGATATGTCAGCGCCGCCCCGGCCAGCATGATCCCCGGGCGATCGTTGTTGGAAAAGACCAGCGGCCGCTCGATCGCACCCGTCGCGATGACAACGTGCCGGGCGCGGACCTGCCAGAGCCGCTCCCTTGGACCCTCCGGATCGGGCGAGGGATCGTGATCCGAAATCCGCTCCGCAAGGCCAGCCATGTTCTGCGCGAAATATCCAAACACGGTCGTCCGCGGCAGCAACCGGACGCGCGCATGGCCTGCGAGTTGGGCCAGTGCATCAGCCGCACATTGCGCCGTCGGCACTCCGTTGATCGCACCGCGGGACGCAGACAGCAGCGAGCCCCCCATTTCCGACTGCTCGTCAGCGACGATGACCCGTGCGCCCGCCTCCGCTGCCGCGAGCGCCGCCGCCAACCCCGCCGGTCCCGCGCCCGCGACCAGCACATCGCAATGCGCGTATCGGCTGGCATAGCGGTCCGGATCGGCGCTTGTTGGCGCCCGTCCCAGCCCCGCAGCGCGGCGGATGGCCGGCTCGAACACCTTCGTCCAGGCCCAGTTCTCGGGGAGAAACCGCGGCCCCATGAATGTCTTGTAGTAGAACCCCGCCGGAAACATCAGCGACAGCTTGTCGTTGATCGCACCCAGATCGCGCGTCAGCGACGGCCATCGGTTCTGGCTGATAGCCGTGAGGCCGTCGTACAGCTCGACCTGCGTCGCCCGCAGGTTCGGCGTCGTGCGCCCGCCGTCCCGCACCACCGTCACCAGCGCGTTGGGCTCTTCCGACCCGCTCGTCACGATGCCCCGCGGCCGGTGATATTTGAACGACCGCCCCACCAGGTGCCGGCCGTTGGCCAGCAGTGCCGACGCCAGCGTATCGCCCGCACATCCCTGGAGCGGCCGCCCGTCGAATGTGAAGCGCAGCGTGTGCGTACGATCGATGCGGCCGCCAGTGGCCGTTCGGAATGCGCCAGCGCTCATCGCGAGTGCTCTTGCGGAGGCAACTCGGGCCGCACCTCACCCGCCTTGTAAGTCACGAGGAGCCGATCGCTCACCGTATCGCGCAGCGCATTGAAGAACCGCCCGCACCCGTGCACGTGCCGCCAGCGCTCGGCGTGCACGCCTTTCGGATTGCTGCGAAAGTACAGGAACTCCGCCCACGTTTCGTCGTCGAGCTGAGATGGATCAGGAGCGCGCGCCACATGCGCTTCGCCCGCATGGCGAAACTCGATCTCGGGGCGCTCCATGGCGCAATAGGGACAATGTATCAGAAGCATGGGATCTCTTTCAGTGCGCGACGGCCGCAGCGGCAGCTTCATCGATGAGCCGGCCGGTGACGAACCGCTCGAGGCTGAAAGGCGCCGCGATCGGATGCGGCTCGCCCCTGGCAATCGTCGCCGCGAACACATGCCCCGATCCCGGCGTCGCCTTGAAGCCGCCCGTCCCCCAGCCGCAATTGACGAACAGCCCCGGCACAGGCGTCGTGCCAATGATCGGCGACCGGTCCGGCGTGACATCGACGATGCCGCCCCAGTTGCGCATCATGCGCAGCCGGCGGAACGTCGGAAACAGCTCGGCGATCGCCTCCAGCGTATGCGTCGTGATGTGCAGCCCACCGGTCTGGCTGTAGGACGTATAGACGTCCGTGCCCGCGCCGATGACCAGCTCGCCCTTGTCCGACTGCGAGATGTAGGCATGAATACTGTTCGACATCACCACGCAGGGCAGCACCGGCTTGATGGGTTCTGACACCAGCGCCTGCAACGGAAAGCTCTCGATCGGCATGCGCAGGCTGGCCATCGCCATCAGCACGGACGTGTGTCCGGCGGCCACCACGCCCACCTTTTTCGCCTTGATCGTGCCGCGCGTCGTCTCGACACCCTCGACGGCGCCATTGATGTCGCGCCGGATGCCGGTCACTTCGCAGTTCTGGATGATATCGACGCCGAGCCGATCCGCACCGCGCGCATAGCCCCATGCCACCGCGTCGTGCCGCGCCACGCCCCCGCGCCGCTGCAGCGCACCGCCGAGCACGGGATATCGAAGCTGCCGCGAGATGTTGAGCGGCGGGCAAAAGGCCTTCGCCTCCTCCGGCGACAACCATTCGTTGTCGATGCCCGCCAAGCGGTTGGCATGCACATGCCGCTTGAACACCTGCACGTCGTGCACATTATGCGCCAGCATCATGACGCCGCGCGGCGAGTACATGACGTTGTAGTTCAGCTCGCGGCTGAGCGTCTCCCAAAGCCTGAGCGCATGCTCGTAGATCGCCTCGCTCTCCTCCCACAAGTAGTTCGAGCGGATGATCGTTGTATTGCGCCCGGTATTGCCGCCCCCGAGCCACCCCTTTTCGAGCACCGCGACATTGGTGATCCCGTGCTCCTTGGCCAGGTAGTAGGCCGTGGCGAGCCCGTGCCCGCCCGCACCCACCACCACGACGTCATAGGCCGTCTTCGGCTCAGGCGAGCGCCACTGCGCGGGCCAATCCTGGTGACCCGACAGCCCCTGCCGAACGAGGTTAAGAAACGAATACTGCACGCTAGTGTCCCCATTCCGATGTTCGCCTGAACTCGATGCTGGGTCCGAGAGCGAACTTCGGAATCCAAAGGGACACTAGAATCATAGGCTTGCTAGTGTGAGCCAGATCGAGAAATTCGCTCCAGGATGTGTGGCAAATGCCGGCGAATTTCTCAATCATCACACCAGCCCCATCCCGCATTTCCGATGGCGGCACTTTACGGGCCTAACCTTCAGCGCCTCAAGCGCATTCCACCACGGCAGGCTGAACTCCATACATGAGTGCACGGCTCCGCAGGGCCGGCCGGGGAAGGGTGGAGGCCGGTCGTCCGCACGTTCGGCAGCGGGGTACGAAACCGAAACAATCGTTCGGCCGGCCTCCCTTGCCGGGTGCACCAGAGAGGGCGCGGCGCAACCCGGAACACTATCAGCATGCTAGGCGCAGGCGCGCTGATGCCAGAAGATCGGATGGGACCGACGGTGCCCGGACCGTGTGGCGCACGTGTGGCAAGCGCGTGACAGCGCAAAAAAGATAACGGGGCCCTATCGGGCCCCGTTGTCCATGCGCAGTTCTGGAGAAGGAAGAGGAACTAGTACGTCACTTTCGCAGTCGCTACGAAACGCTCATCGCACTGGAGGATTCGGCCGCTGCAAAAGCCGTCGGCGAAGCCGCTGCTGGCAGCGTTGTTGTCGATATTCGTATCCCAGTAGCGGAAGTCGATGGAGAACCGCTCATGAAAGGCGAAGGTGACACCTGCATTCCAATAGAGATAGCTGTCATCGCCATTGGCCACGAACGTTGAATACGCAGCCGAGTCGCCAATGTTGTAGCCGAGCGTTGCGCTGAACGTCGGTGTAATATCGCGAAACTTCGGTAGGGCCTGGGCGAACGTACCCTCGATCGTCCACACGTTGCCGACCTCGCCCGTGTATTCCGGCGAGTAGAAGACGGTCAGGCCCAGCGTTCCGTCCTTCCAGACCGTGCCGCTGGCGCCCGCTTTGAGCTCCACGTAGTCCAGCTCTGCCCCGGGGAGGTCGTTCGCGCCGGGGTAGGCATAGTAGATCACGCCGAAGTCGAAAGTGACGGGTCCGAGTACCGGCTTGATGCCGGCGTAAATGTCGACTTCGGTCCTGCCGATTTTACGGTCGAAGGCATCCCGGCCGAAGTCGATGCCCGATGCCCACACGCCGACATAGAACAGCTTATAGGTGACGTCGACGCCGCCCTGGATCGTCGGATCCTCGCCCGATTGGGAGAAGCCGCGGAACACGTAGTCCGAGGTCACCCCGAAGTTGTATGAGATGGCCCAATCCGGCGGGGGCGCCTCCATCGGCGCATCCTTCATGCCGTATCTTTTGCCCATGCCATCCGCGTACGAGGGTGCGGCGAGAACGGCGGTGCCCACGACCGCCATGCTGGCAATGCGTCCAGCAGTCTTGATCCAGCTTGTCATTCTTGGAGTCCCCTGTCCTTCGCGCGAACCGCACACCGGCGAAGCGCGTCTGGCAGCAAGCTTTCGTCGACACCGCCCGCGTCCGCAACAAAGAACATGGCAAAGCAAACGGCTTTGGTATGCTACGTTGCAGGCGCGTAACACTTTAGCCAGCTTGCCTTTTTACCAGTCTACATCTTGCCTGCTTAACAGGCACGTTGCCCAAATTCTATCGCCGCAAAACCGGCGGCCGGCGCCGTGCTTCTGCACTTGGCGACGTCCTTCCGGTGCCCCTACCATGAGGGTCATGTCGGGAAGGCAGACAACACGAGATGCCGGTTGCACATGAGTGAAGCGAGACCATCGCCGGGTACGGTCCTCATTACCGGAGCCGCGCGCCGCATCGGCCGGGCCATCGCGCTGGATTTCGCCGCCCGGAGATGGAGCGTGGCCATCCACTGCCACACATCGGCGGCCGAAGCTGAGGGGTTGGTCCACGAGATCGTGTCTTCAGGCGGCACTGCTCAAGTCGTGCAAGCCGATCTTTCCGATGCATCGGCAGTCGAGACCCTCATCCCACAATGTGTCGCGAGGATCGGAGCACCCGTTTGCCTGGTCAACAGTGCCTCCATGTTCCTTCACGACACGCTCTCGAGCCTCTCCTCTCGACAGTGGGACGCACAGTTGGCCGTCAATCTGAAGGCGCCGGTCTTCCTCGCCCAATCGTTCGCCCTGCATCTGCCGGACGGCGCAGCGGGTAACATCATCAACATCCTCGACCAGCGCGTCCTGAAGCCCACGCCGCATTTCTTCTCCTACGCCGTCGCCAAATCCGCCCTGTGGTCCGCCACCCAGACCATGGCGCAGGCCCTCGCCCCGCGCATCCGCGTCAATGCCATCGGCCCCGGGCCGGTTCTCGCCAGCCCCCATCAGTCGCCCGATCAATTCGCGCGCCAGAGCGCCGCCACTCTGCTCCAGCGCAGCACGGCCCCGGCCGAGATCGCGGCTGCCATTCGCTTCATTCTTGACGCACCGGCCCTGACCGGGCAGATGATCGCCCTGGACGGTGGCCAGCACCTCGCGTGGCAAACCCCCGATGTCCTGGCCACGGCCGGCAAGGGATAAGTTCGCCGGATCAAGGCCTTAGATCGACGTTGACAACCATGAGCGACACGATCATCGGCACGGCGGCGAAGCCGCCTCGGTTGTCCCCGGCCGGACGGCGCAAGATCTTCGTGCGCGAGCTGGAGCTCATGGCCCACGTCGGCGTCTACGAGGTCGAGCATCGCTACGAGCAGCGCCTCGTGGCCTCCGTCGACCTCGATGTCGTCGATGCCTACGACGGCACGTCCGACCGGCTCGCCGAGGTGCTCGACTACGGCACCGTGGTCGCGAGCATTCAGCGCATCGTCGAGGCCGAACATGTCAATCTGCTGGAGACCTTGGCCGAGCGCATCGCCCAGACCTGGCTCGACGACTTGCGCGTTTACGCCGTCCGGGTGCGGCTCGAGAAGCCCGACATTTTGCCCGGCTGCGGGTCTGTCGGCATAGAGATCGAACGCAGCCGCCCCGCGCGCTGACCGCGACGCGCACCACCCACCGGCACCGCGCCGCCACAATTTGTCCTTCGATCGCCCCCACTCACGCCCCAAACATCACGGCCAATGGTGCTCGTCGCCGACGATTCGTAACGCCCCGTTAACGCTAACTGATCCATAACCGATGTCGAAAACCAAGGCTCGCATTGTAAGCGCCGTGTCCGCAGGCAGGTTGAGTACACAATGAAGTATCGCGTCGTAGCCCTCGCCGTCACGGCCGCCGTTTCGCTGCTCCCGCTGCAGCATGTCTCGGCCTCCGAGCTTCCGCAGATCCGAACGTCAGATCGCAATGTGGTGCCCGAATGCGCGACGCCCGGCCGTCTGACAGCCTATCTCAAGTCCCGCAACGCCGCGCTCGACCCGCGCTTTGAAAAAATCGCTGTCGCGTACATGCGCCACGGCGAGGAGCTGAACGTCCGCTGGGACTACGCCTTCTTTCAGATGCTGATGGAGACCGGCAACCTCAGCTTCATGCGCGATCACCATCGCCCGGGTCTCGTGAAGCCGGTGCAGAATAACTTCGCCGGCCTCGGCGCGGTTGGCAAAGGCCAGCCCGGTGAAACGTTCCCCGACGTGTCGACGGGCGTCCGCGCCCATCTAGAGCACGTGCTCATGTACACGGGCGAGCACATCGACAACCCCGTTGCCGAGCGCACCCGCAAGGTCATGGAATGGGGTGTGCTCACGTCCTGGCAGAAGACCATCAAAGGCCCGATGACGTACGCGCATCTGGCGCAGCAATGGGCCAAGAACAAGACCTACGCTGGCATGATTGAGGATGTCGGCGAACGTTTTTACCAGCAGTTCTGCAACCAGCCCGATCTCCAGCCAGACCTCGTCCGCGAGGCGCGCGCCGGCCGCGGAGCAAAGCCCAAGGCCGTTGCCGACAACCCCGTTCTGGAAGAAAAGCCCCGGCCCGGCGTCGAACTCGCCCGCAAGGCCATCGAGGATGGCAAGGCCGAGGACAACAACAAGCGATTGGGCTTGGGTGCTGCCTCGCTACTGCGCGCCATCGGCGATCTCACCAAGGGCGACGGCGACACAGCCCTGCAGGACGTGAAGCCTGGCCCGGACACCAAGCCGGGCAAGGACATCGCGGCCAAGGACACCGCAACGACGCCGAGCATCTCATCGCTAGCGTCCCCGAAGCCTGATGCGGGCGCCAAGTCTGCGGCTGTGTTGCCGGTATCGGCCGGCACCGCGCTCGCCAAGCCCATCGCGCCTGCTTCCGCCAAGTGCCACGTCTGGACTGCCAGCTACGGCGGCGCGAAGGCCATCCTCATCAAGGCGCAGAGCGAGACCGGCATCAACTACACGGTTCTCGACGTCAACGAGGGCTCCGAGAAGCGCGAGGCCGATGCCTACATCGCCGCCTATGCCAAGGGCGGCACGATCGCTGGTGAATATTCAAGCCAGCCGCAGGCACTCGACCAGGCCTTCGAGCTTTGCCCCGAGGGCTGACGCACACGCAGACGATACGTGAAGGGGGATCTTAGCGGATGAGGTTTCGTCCGGCGGTGTTCGGTATTCTGGGTGTCATTGCCTGTGCGCTTTGCGTGCCGGCTCGCGCTTCCGCACAGGCCATCCCCGAAATCCGCATGCACGAGAACAACCGCGTGCCGGCCTGCGTCACACCCGCGCGCCTAATGCGCTATCTTGCGACACGCAATCACGATCTCCTGCCGCAATTCCGCGACATCGCCCGTCTTTACAAACGGCACGGCGAGGCTCTGCGCATCCGCTGGGACTACGCGTTCTTTCAGATGCTGATCGAGACCAACTTCCTTACCTACAAGACCGGCGGCGGCAAGTGGGGTGACGTCAACCCCAAGCAGAACAATTTCGCCGGCATCGGCACCACCGGCGGTGGCGTTCCGGGTGACAGCTTTCCCGACGTATCGACCGGCGTGCTGGGCCAGATGCAGCATCTCGTCGCCTACTCCGGCGAGATGGTCGACAACCCCGTGGCAAAGCGTACGCGCGAGAAACAGGACGATATCGTCAGCCTGTCGCGATCCCTGAAACGGCCCGTCACATTCCGCGACCTCGCCCGCCGCTGGGCCGTCGATCGTAAATATGCCCAGTCGATCGAGGCCATCGCAGAGCGCTATCGCGCCGCGCACTGCACCGGCGCGTTGGTCGCTGGTGCCGATGACGATGAGCCGCGCGAACCGAAGGTCCGGGTGGCGGTGAACAGCACGCCGCAGTCCGCGGCAAGCAACCGGCAATCGTTTGCCACCGCTGCTATGGCCGGCGCGGGGAATGCAGCGCGTGCCGCCCCGCCCACCGCGGGTTCCCAGGCTTGCAAGGTTTGGACGGCAAGTTACGGCAAGGGCAAGAGCGTGCTGATCCGCGCGCCCGTCGGCGGCGAGACGCATTATACGGCCCTGCAGGTCCTCGACGGCTTCGAGAAAAACCTCACCGAAAGCTTCATCCGCTCGCACGCGCTCGGCGGCGAGCCCATCGGCGAGTTCGAAAATCGCGAAGCCGCCCTCACCCACGCCTTCGAGCTCTGCCCCGCCGCCCGCGACGCGCGCTAATCGATTTTGCCAAGCACGCGGCTAGCGAACGGATTGCACCCACGTGGAGAAGCTCTTGATGATCTTTTCCCGCGGGTGCTCACGCCTGCGCACCACGTAGAACCAATAGCCGGGTAAACTCAGCTCGAACGCCTTTAGGAGCGTTCCGCGAGCAAGCTCCTGGGCCACCAACACATCGCTGAAAATACCTACCCCCTGACCGGCAATAGCCGCCTCGATGGCGTGTAACTCTTCCCTGAAGCTCAAATGCTGGACGTCCTTGAAGTCAGGGACATCGCCCCACTTGGCGTGCGCGGCTGAGAGCCATCGCTGCCAAGTGGGCGGATCGCGATCGTTCTGCGACCAATAGGCGTGGATGAGAACATGGCGCTTCAGATCGGCAGGCCGCTTGATACGCCCCGACGACAGCAACCGAGGGCTGCAGATCGGCCAGAAGGTGTCTTTGAAAAGGTTCTCTGCAATACCGTCCTTAGGCGCCGTACGACGCGTGGCGTAACGGATGGCGACATCGCTGTCCTCGGCACCCAGATCGAGAAGACTGTCTGTGCCGATCACCTCGAGTGGCGCTTCGGGATGTAGCTTTCCCCAACCAGGCAGGCGAGGCACGAGCCAGCGGCTGGCAAACGCGTTGGTCGTGGTCACGCGAAGAGGCCCTTGCTCGTCCGAACTCTTGATGGCCGCGATTGCGACAGCGAACGCCTCCAACCCGCCGCGGACGGCTGGAAACAATTGCGCTCCAGCATCCGTCAACGACAATGGTCGAGGTCTGCGGCGGAACAGTACCCGCCCGCAATAGCGTTCGAGGAGGCGAACCTGATGGCTGATTGCGGTGGGCGTCACGCCGAGTTCAGCCGCAGCCTTGCGGAAGCTCAGATGTCGAGCGGCGGCGTCAAAGGCGCGAAGTTCGGCGAGGGGCGGCAGCTTCTCCATGCGCTACTGTAGATGAATTTAATTCATCTCCAGCTGAATTCTTCGCGTTTGCACCTCCCCGGACCGAGGTGGAAGAAAGAGACATCGCCGCCCGAGGAGACCAGGCCATGTCGATACCGTCCGTTGCCCGGGCTGCAGCCGAGCTCTCCGCGAGCTTCCGCGGCGAGCTGCTCGAGCCTGGCGATCCCGGATACGAGGACGCAAGAAAAGTCCACAACGGTCTGGTCGACAAGCGCCCCGCTTTGATAGCGAGATGCCGCGGGGTCGCGGATGTCGTTGATGCCATCAACCTGACGGAGCAACTCGGGCTCCAAGTCGCGATCCGCGGCGGTGGTCACAACGTCGCCGGTCGAGCCACGATCGACGGCGGCGTAATGATCGATCTGTCGCTCATGAAAGGCATTGTCGTCGATCCGAAAAGCCGATCGGTCCGCGCGCAAGGCGGCGTCACTTGGGGCGAACTCAACCGCGAGACTCAACTGCATGGCCTGGCGGTTACGGGTGGTGTGGTTTCAAGCACGGGAATTGCCGGTCTCACGCTGGGGGGCGGCCTGGGCTGGCTGATGGGCAAGTATGGCCTTGCTCTCGACAACCTCCGCTCGGTCGAGATTGTCACCAGCGATGGCAAGGTCCTGCACGCCAGCAATGACGAGAACACAGACCTGTTCTGGGCAATTCGTGGCGGAGGTGGAAACTTCGGCGTCGTCACCTCCTTCGAGTACCAGCTTCATCCGATTGGCCAGCCGGTCACGGCCGGTCCCATCGTTCATCCGGTCGATCACGCGCGCAGCTTGCTCGAATTCTATCGCCAAACGACCCAGGCACTGGCTGACGAGCACACGCTTTTTGCGACGCTCACGCATGCGCCTGATGGTTCAGGCACGAAGGTAGCCGCGCTCGTCACCTGCCATTGCGGAACGCCGCCCGACGCCGAGAAGGCCATGCAGCCTCTGAAGCAATTTGGCACGCCCATCCTGGATGCCGTAGGGCCTATGCCCTATTCGCAGCTCAACAGCATGCTCGATGCGAACTATCCAAAGGGAGCGCTCAACTACTGGAAATCGAACTTCCTCGCCGAACTGAGCGACGCGGCGATCGGCACGATGATCGAGTGCTTCGACCGCTGTCCCACAATCATGGGTCAACTGCTCATCGAGCACATCCACGGTGTGGCCGCTCGGGTCGGCGTAAGCGACACCGCATTTCCCCATCGCCGGACGGGCTACAACTTCCTCGTGCTCGCGCAATGGACAGCTCCAGGCGATACGAGCCGTTGCATCGCCTGGGCGCGAGAGACGTATGACAGGATGCAACCGTTCTTTGCCTCGGGCCGCTACGTCAACTATCTCGATGACGATGAGGCAGGCGACCTGGCAAGCGCAGCGTATGGACCCAACTACAGGCGCCTGCAGCACATCAAGGCCAAGTACGATCCCAAGAACGTCTTCCGCATGAACCAGAACATCCGTCCGCTGGCGTGACGAATGACCGTCCTGACGGCTGCGCGTTTGTGCCTATGCCCGGTACGGCTCCCGTCGTTCAGCCAAAATCTGTCCATTGATCGAGAACACGATCTCGCCCTTTTGATTGCGGCCCTGCGTCTCGGTTACGATAAGCCCGCGTTCGGGCCGCGACTTCAGAGTGATCGTCTCGGTCGTGCGCGTGCGATATGAGATGGTGTCGCCCACAAACACCGGCTTCAGCCAGCGCACGTTCTTGAACCCGGGAGATGGCCCATACACCGCGACCCTCCCGCCCGCCGCGCGTATCTTCGCCTCGATCCTCTGGCGCGACGCTATGGAGAGCCGAACGTAGTGCGCCGCCGTGTGCCAGCCCGAGGCGCACAGCGCACCGAACAGGGACGACTTTGCCGCCTCCTCGTCGAGATGAAACGGCTGCGGATCGAATTCCTCCGCGAAGCTCACAATCTCATCCTTCGTGAACGCGTGCGAGCCGAGGTCGGCGCACTCCCCGATCACCCGATCCTCAAAATATATGCTTGTCTCCGATGGTGCGGGGCCCGTCACATCCCAAAGGCTCTGCAGCGGCGCCGACTGAACTTTCGGCCCCGCCGGTGATGGCGCCTTCGTCTCCGGATGCCGCACCGCCAGCAGCTGATTGGACCGCCAAATCATCACCACGTCGCCGGCCTGGTTCAGCATCTCGAACGTCACCGGTGCCAGCCCGACATTCGGGCGCGACCCCAGTACGCGCTTGCTCGTGCAGGTGTAGCGCGCAGTGAGGTCGTCTCCGGGCCGCACCGGTTTGAGCCATTTCACCTCGTCCATGCCCGGCGATCCGAGCGACGTGGCCTTGTTCAAGACCTCGTCGGCCAGCATGCGCATCAGGATCGCGCACGAATGAAACCCGGACGCGCACAGCCCGCCCACGATCGACTGCTTCGCCACCTCTTCGTCGAGATGGAAAAGCTGCGGGTCATACGCACGCGCAAACGCGACGATCTCGTCCTTCGTCACGCGCTTGCGCCCGAACGGCACGGTCTCGCCGACCGTGATGTCCTCGTAGTGCAAAAGATCTGACGATGTCTTCTGTTGCATAGGCGGCGCGTGCTCCTTGGCATCGAAAGCAACGCCGCACCTTACCACTACCCATGAGAACATCGCCAAGCGTGCCGGTCGCGGCAGCGCTGACGCGCGTGCATGGCACGTAGCTGCGGCAACAGAAAAGGGCGGCCCACAAGAGGCCGCCCTTCCTTTATTCGATGGTGTGGCCAGCCTAGTTGGCGCGCGAGGTGCCACCAGCGCCGCCACCAGGCGTCGTGGTCGGACGGGGCGCGTTGCGCGCAGCCTCGGCCTCCTGATCGACCTTCGACTTGAAGGCCGGCGTCGCCTGCAATTCTTCCTTCGACGACGTCAGGATGACCATCACACGGCCGTTCTCGGACGGGCGGAACTGAAACTTGTCCATCTTCAGTGCCACGTTGTGCTCGCCCAGGCCGAGGAAGCCGCCGACACCGACCACCACGCCTTCGACGCCCGCGCCATCCTGCTTCAGGATGATGTCATTGATCGTGCCGATCTTCTTCTGATCACTTCCGTATGCCGTCTTGCCGATCAGATCGGTGCCAAGCACGGTATTGGTCTCCTGCGCGGTGATATGGCCGTCAGCAGGAGCCGTCGCCTTGGCGGTTGGCGCCACCTTCTCAGCCGGCATCTTCTCGGGCGCCACCTGCGCGGCAGGCGATGAACGCTGGTCCGTAGCAGGCGGCGTACCGGTTGACGTCTGTGCCATAGCGGCTGGCGACACGCTTAGCATCAGGGCAAGAACGCTCAGACTGGCTGCAGTTCTGGGTTTCATTTGAGCCTCCTAAAAAATTTGTTCCCTGAACCCGCGGTTCCTTTCTTTCGCTGGCGCAGGAGAGCCCGAACAACGCCGTGGTCTGCCAGTTGTTCCTTTTGGAACCTACGGGGGCAATAAATCCGTTGCCCATCGCGCTGCACGCGCTGTGCCGCCGGTGGCAGGACAATTTAAGGAAGAAAGCCCTTCTCGAGGCTGAGCGACTGAACGCCGCGCTGTTTGCCGTTCGCACTCGCGATCGCCAACGTCCACGCGAGATCGGTGCCGCCTTCCTCCGATGAATGCGAGCGCAGATCCGCCGACAACTGTTCTCCCCTCTCGACGGTCATCGGTTCGAGCGCGGGAAAATAGAGCTGCTCCCAATGCGTGGCCGGCTCTAGCGGACTGGTCGACAGCGGCACGCGGGGCGTCAGATGCGCCGTCCACCACAATGCCAAACCATAGACCTCGGTCCTGCGCGCCGCCTTCCAGGTCGCCACGCCTTTCCGGCCCATGCGATTGCGCGCCGCGAAGTCGAGCGTGTCCCACGCCACCGCCGCGCGCCCCTCGCCCCATAGCTCGCGCGGCTCGAACTTGCGCACGTAGGCATTGTTGAGGCTCATGACGCGCGCCGGACTGAAGTCGAGCCCATGTCCGACACCGTCCCATATCGTCAGCTCATCGAACACGCGCGGGGCGATGACCGGACACACGAATTGATCCAGTGCTCCGGGAATGAGCGTGCCGCCAGGCTTGAGGTGCCGCGCCCGCGCATCGTTCATGGTCTCGACCAGGAATTCCTCGAGCGCGTAATTGCCGAGGGTTTCCGACACCACGATGTCGCCGCGCGGTGGATCGATGATCTCCGTCGATCGTGCCGCGATCACCTCGATGTTGCGCAACCTGTTCGCCTTGATCAGCCGCTCGGCGACCCCGCCGATCTCCGCCTTTTCATAGGCGTACACCTTCTTGGCACCCAGCCGCGCCGCCAGCATAGCCAGAATGCCGCTGCCCGTGCCGATATCGACGACGACGGAGCGCCCCTTCTCGATGACGTCGGCCAGCGCATCGCGAAACGCCGCGACCCGCACGCGGTCTGCAACCAATGTGCGATGGTATTCGATGCGCATCTGCGACGAGCCTTGGCTGGCGGTGAGGGGGATGGAGCGATGCCCCTGCCTGCTCTAGTCTGGGCGGCAAGGCACTGCAAGCAGGCCGGCGGACAAATACCGCCCAGAACGCCGGGAGGACGCCACATGCTCAAGATTTACGGCCGCGCCAACTCGATCAACGTGCGCAAGGTGCTTTGGGTCTGCGACGAGATCGGCATCCCCTTCGAGCGCGAGGATTGGGGTCGTGGATACCGCTCCACCGAAGAGCCGGCATTCCTTGAGCTCAACCCCTTCGCCGTCGTGCCGGTGATCGACGACGACGGCTTCCGCTTGCGCGAGTCCAACACCATAACCCGCTACCTCGCGACCAGGTACGGGCGCGACGATCTTTACCCGCGTGACCCGAAAGTACGCGCCAAGCTCGAATCCTGGATGGACTGGGCGTCGACCGACATGTCCTGGGGCATCCGCCCCGTTTTCATGGGCCTGCATGTGAAGGCGCCGGCCTATGGCGATCCCAAGATCATCGAAGCCGGAATTGTCGAGTGGTCGCGGCAGATGCACGCGCTGGATGCGCATCTCGCTAGCAGCGGTCCCTTCGTTGCCGGCCCGGCGTTCACGCTCGGCGACATTCCGGTCGGCCTCGGGGTCAACCGCTGGTTCACGCTCGGCTTCGACAAGCCCGAATTGAAAGCCGTTTCTGCTTACTATGAGGCTTTGTCCACACGCCCCGCATATCGTAAGCATGGCCGCAACGGATCGCCGTGACCCGGCAGGTTTGCGGAACCGCCCCGGTGTTGTCGCGTTGCTCGCGCAAGTCTTGTCGCGTTGCTCGCGCAATGAAAAGTTGAAGTTCACGCCGGGAGAGACAGCATGCGCGTGACATCTCTTGCCGTCGGCCTATCTGGTCTCGTGCTTGCCGCCAGCGTCGCACCGGTCGCAGCGCAGGAGTTTTGCGTCGCCTGCAGTGGCCCCACGGCCGTGTATCGGTGCGTGATCGGCGACGCGCGCCAAGCGCAAGGCCAGCCTCTGCAGCAATTCTGCACCACGACCTTGACCAAGGACGGCGGTCACGCGGAGTGCGGCATTCGCAAAGGTACGGTGTTTGATTGCGACGGCCCCATCAAGCGCATCGGCGTGGCATCGCCCGGACCGGACAAGAGCAATCAGCCGCCGAAAACGAGCGTTGAGCCTGAAAAGCCCAAGCCGCGCGATAATGTCGCCGATTCCGTGCGCGATCTGTCGCGAGACACCGGCAAGCAGATGGAAAAAGCGGGCGAGTCGGCCAAAGGCACCGCCAAAGGCGTATGGAACTGCGTAACGTCGCTGTTCAAGTCGTGCTGACCACGCAGGTCAAGTCGTGCTGACCACGCAGGTCAAGTCGTGCTGAGCACGCAGGTCAAGTCGTGCTGAGCAGGTCGCCCGCCGCCGAAACAGTCAGTGGCAGGCCATCCACTCGCGCGCCGCGCGCTGGGCCCGGCCGATCTCGGCGCGGGTCAACTCGCGGGCGATCTCGGTGCGATAGTGCCGCGCATCCTGATTGCCCTTGAGGGCCGCGAGGTTGAACCATTTGTGCGCCTCGACAAGGTCGAGTTGCACATCCCGGCCGGTGCCGTACATCAGTCCAAGCTCGAACAGGGCGTCGGGTCCGCCGCTGAAGCCGGCGGTGTCGATGTCTTGAGACAACTCATAACGGGCCATAACGCATTACTCCGCACAATCCGGTGTTTGTCTGTCGCCGCGAGGGCGTAACCGGTTCAAGCCTCGATCTGCGGGCGAGGAATTTGCTGATCGCCCGACGCATCAATTGTCAGGCGAAATTGCTTAAACTTGTGTCGATCGGATGCGGTGCGCGCGGGCCCTGCTTGGTTAGTTATCCACAGGCTTGCGGCGCACCTTGGCACAAAGCGGTCATATTTCGACGCGCATCAACACTCTGTTGCGGAATCGCTTCATCGCTTGCTAACGACGTTCTTAGAATCCTTTGAAATCAAGGGCATTTCGCATCTTGACCGGCGTGTTTTTGTCACGCCGCGGGCGACCGAACACGGTTGTCCGGAGGAGCAAATCGCCGTAAAATATCCTTAACAGCGCCGGGATCCGGGGGATGACGGATTGGGTGCCAAAGGGGGCTCCTCGTGCTTCTGCGAGCTATGCTTGTTGCTGGGATCGCCGTCACCTGCATCGGGTGCGCGGGCGATAGCCAGATAGGCTCTGGTTTCTCCGCCTCGCCCGTGACCTCGGCCATGGCGGCACCATCGTCGGGGCAGATGCCGCGCAAGACCATGTCCGACAAGGTGCTCGCCGCCATGGCGCTTGAGCGCGTGACGGGCCTCAAGCCCGACCCTGCTCGCCTCCTCGCTTCAAACTGAGGTCACGACGGCCCGGCCAAGCGCCGTACCCAATCACTTGATTGCGCCGGCCGCCCTTCGCCCGTCGCAAAACCGCTTTGCTTCGGCCTGGGTCCAGCCGCCCTTCCGGCTGTCGCTGATGCACGTCGTGTATTTGCCGTCGAGGCATACTTGCCTGACAACACCTTGCTTGTTGGGGCGCATGGCGAGCTGGCCCTTGCATTCAGCGTGCACCGCTGTCGCGCTTCCCAACGCCAAGCTCGCGATAAGCAACGACCTCATGGATCCCTCCCGAAGCGACAATGCGTGGACATTCGCGAGATGAACGACGAAGTGGTGTTGGAAGTGACGCGCGGCGGCGCATGGTGCGCTGCCGCGCGCAGCGCACTACGGCAGCAGGACGATGGAGCCCGTGGTCTTACGCCCCTCCAGGTCGCGATGCGCCTGTCCCGCATCCTTCAACGGATAGGTGTGGTTCACCGCGATCTTCACCGCGCCCTTCTTGACCACGTCGAACAGGTCGTTGGCAGTCTCGACCAGATCGGCACGCGCCGCGGTATATGTGTTGAGCGTCGGTCGCGTCATGTAGAGCGAGCCTTTCGCCGCGAGGATACCCGCGTTGAACGCTTCGATCGGACCTGACGCATTGCCGAACGTCACGAACAGCCCGAGCGGCTTCAAGCAGTCGAGCGACGCTGGAAACGTATCCTTGCCGATCGAGTCATAAACGACATCGCAACCCTTGCCGCCCGTGATCTCCTTCACGCGGTCGACGAACTTTTCCTTGCTGTAGTTGATGCAATGGGTCGCGCCATGCGCGAGTGCGAGCTTGCACTTCTCGTCAGTGCCTGCCGTGCCGATCAGCGTTGCGCCCAGATGCTTGGCCCACTGGCAGGCGATCAGGCCGATGCCGCCCGCCGCCGCATGCATCAGCAGCGTCGTGCCGGGCCCGACCTTGTAGGTCTTGCGCAGCAGATAACGTACCGTCATGCCTTGCAGCATCATGCCGGCCGCCGTCTTGTAGTCGATGCCGTCGGGGATCTTGACAACCTTGTCGGCCGGGATCAGTCGCTCCGTGGAATAGCTGCCAGCAGCGCCCGCGTAGGCGACGCGATCACCCACCTTGAGATCCGTGACGCCCGGACCAACCGCCGTCACCTCGCCGGCGCCTTCCATCCCCGGCGCAAACGGAAATGACGGTTGCGGGTAAAGACCTGTGCGCAGATACACGTCGATGAAATTGACGCCGATAGCGTGATGCTTGAGCTTGACTTGGCCCTGTCCCGGCGTGCCGACCTCGACCTCATCCCATTGCAGGACTTCCGGGCCGCCGTACTTGTGTACTCTTATGGCATGCGCCATGACGTTCCTCCCTATAATTGCTAGGACAGATCGATGGTGCGGCCGGACAGGCCGCAAGGTCGGTGGCAAGTGCCCTGTTATTTCCGATTGCGGAGGAGTTTTGCTCAATCATCCAAAAAACGCCATACCGCGGCCACCTACGCCTTCTATGTGCTCGGCCGAGCGTTCACAAGGGGGAACCGGCACGATGCCAATGTCGTACGCCATCCGGGCGGGAGTGGCTGCCGGCACTCTGCTCCTGGCCGGTTGCTCGTTGAACCTGTTCTCGCCGCCGGAGACCACAGCTTCGACGGGATGCGTCGATGACAGCAGGGAATGCATCGACCGGCGAGCTGCTGCGCTGCGGGCGATGATGGCCGATAAGGATCGTCGCTGGGTGCGCGAGCCGGCATCGGCTGAAGCTTATGCCTCGGGCGTCCGCCTCTTTGCCTACAAGAGCCGGAAACGCGATCTCTCATGCGACGAGCTGGCGCATGGCAGACGGGAAGCGGATGCCGCACCCGTCTCCCTCCGCGGGCCTGCTGCTGCGGGACTCTCGCCGGCACAGGTCTCACGCGGATCGATGCTCGCCGCTGAGGTCTCCAAAGAGCTTGCCACTGAAATGAAGCGTCGTTGCAAGGCGTAACGGCGAACGATGGCAAGCTAGGGGCCTGAGACTTATGGACATCGCGGCATACTCGGACGCCGTCCTCGCGTTCGTTCGGGAGCATCGTGCCCTGGCGCCGGCGGTCGTCTTCGTTCTCGCTTTCGGCGAGTCACTCGCCTTCGTCTCCCTCATATTTCCCTTTTGGGGCATGCTCGTCGCCTTAGGCGCCATCGTCGGCGCCAGCGGCAGCCTCGACTTCTGGCTCATCGTGACCGCGGCTGCGGTCGGCGCCGCGCTCGGCGATTGGCTGTCCTATTGGCTGGGCTACCACTATCACGACCAGATCGCGCGCATGTGGCCGCTTAACCGCTACCCTGATCTGCTGCCGAAAGGCCGCGCGTTCTTTGACAAATGGGGCGTCTGGGCGATCGTCATCGGTCGCTTTTCCGGCCCGCTGCGCGCCTCGGTCCCGATTGTTGCCGGCGCCGTCGAAATGCCGGCCATGACCTTCCAGATCGCCAACTGGGCCTCCGCCTTCCTCTGGGCCATCGTGCTCTTGATGTTCGGCGACGCACTCGGCCACGCGTGGACGCTCATCAGCCGGTATCTCGGGCTCGGCTGAGCGACACACGCCCATGCAAACCCCGCCTTCATCGGACAGTAGCTTCACGGGAATGCTCGTCGCCTTCCTGCGCGACCATCAATATCTTGCCGACCCCCTCGTCTTCATTCTCGGCTTCGCCGAAGGCGTGCCCGTCATCTCGCTGTTCGTACCCTCGAGCGCGCTATTCCTTGCGGTTGGCTCCATGCAGGGCGCTTTCGGCGGCAGCTTCATCTCGCTGTGGCTGTCGGCCACCGGCGGTGCCATCGTCGGCGATCTCGTCACCTATGGCATCGGCCGCTACTTCAAGGACGACGCGCAGCGCGTGTGGCCGATCTCGCGCCGTCCCGAGTTGCTCACGACAGGCCGCAAGCTCATCGACCGTTGGGGCATCCTTGCCATTCTCGGCGGAAAGTTCTTGGGCTTCATGCGCCCGTTCCTGCCGATCACGGCCGGCGTTATGGAGATGAACTTCGTCATCTTCTGTATTGCGAGCGTGGTGTCGTCGCTGCTGTGGTCGGGTGTATTTCTCGCGCCGGGCTTCGGCCTGCTTCAACTCGCCAATCCTTGAGAGATCCGCTTCGCGCGTTGCGCGCCATGCCGGTGCATCGCATTGATGCATGTCGCCCAACATGAGCGATGTGTGCACGCATATGATACATCACGTGCGCACGCGCGCGAAACCAACCGTCATCAGAACGACTTGTGCATCGCGTTCAAAATCACTAGATGAAACCTGTTGCAACCCAGAGGAGGACTTCATCATGGCTGCAGCACGTGGAGCGCGTTCGGCGCGCAGCGTTGCGAAACGTAAGCGGAAAGCCAGCCGCACCATTCCGCGCAAGAAGGCCAGCAGTGCACGCGGCAGCACGCTTGCTGCGCGGAGCCGTGTGAAAAAGATGGCTGGCAAGAAGCGCGCCGCCAAGAAGACGGCCGCGCGGCGCTAGCCTGTCTGATGCTTCTTCGGCAATCGCCAGGGCTGCTTCGCGCCACGGAGCAGCGCTGTTTCGTTTGCACATCACAAACGGTTGGCTCCGCACGCCGGAACCCAGGGGCCAAAAAAGGAGATGCGGCGCTATGATCCTGAGCGCGCGCCGCTCACACCGGGCTCACACCGATCCGTCCCCAGCCCGGTACCTTGATCGCCGGCCGCCGCACATCGATGCCCGCAACGAGCCCAAGCAAATTCACCTCGATGCCTTCCACCCACCCGACACTCGCGCCGACGAGGCCCAGCAACGACACCTGAACGCCCGTGCGGCTTGGCGTCAGTGCCACCACGCTGGGCCAGCTCGCATAATCCTTGCCGATCGCCGTCGGCAGCAGACCCGCCGCCAGCTCCGGCACCGCGCGCGCCACGTAAGCCACGAACGTATTGGAGTTGGGCCCCGGCCACACGCCGTAGCTGCCCATGTCCGCGTGCGGATAGGCGGCGACGGCCTGGCGAATGCGCGGGATCGCGGCTTCTGCAGCAGCGCCCCTCAGCGTCGCCATGATTACCGGCGTATCGCCGAACCAGCGGCCGTCCGCGGCATATCCATCGATGCGCAGCGGCTTGCCCCACCCCACCACGTCGAAGCGCGTATAGCGCGACGCGCCCTTCGGCTTGACCACGATCCAGGAATGATGCGCGAAGATGCCCTTCCACCGCCCCGTGCGCCCGGCCAGCACATGCACCACCGCATCCTGGGCACGCGCCGCGGGCGGTAGAATGCCGGACGACGACCAGTCCGCCTGCGCGTAGCTGCGCGGATGCTCCTGCGACAGCCACCACAATGCATGCGTCGTCAGTGGCACCAGAAACATGCACACGATCAGCAGCAGCATCCGGTCCGAGACCCTCATCCGACCCGTCCTCAAAGCCTTGCCAAGGGCACAACCGATGCGCCGCAACGGTCACCCGTCGCGACGCTCACCTTCCAGGCCGGCGTGGCCGTATTCCGGCATCTCTATAAAGGAATGTTGTCGTGCTTTTTCCAGGGGTTTTCGACACGCTTGTCGCGCAGCATGTTGAGCGCCCGGCTGATCCGGCGGCGCGTATTGCGCGGCAGGATGACCTCGTCGATGTATCCGCGCTCGGCAGCAATGAACGGATTGGCGAAGCGTTGCTGATACTCGTCGATGCGCGCCTTGATCTTGTCGGGATCGCCAAGCTCGCTGCGATACAGGATTTCTGCCGCACCCTTCGCGCCCATCACCGCGATCTCGGCCGACGGCCAGGCGTAGTTCACGTCGCCACGGATGTGCTTGGAGCTCATCACGTCGTAGGCGCCGCCGTAGGCCTTGCGCGTGATCAGCGTCACCTTCGGCACCGTCGCCTCCGAATAGGCAAACAGCAGCTTGGCACCGTGCTTGATGAGCCCGCCATACTCCTGCGCCGTGCCCGGCAGGAAGCCCGGCACATCGACGAACGTGAGGATCGGGATCTCGAAGCAATCGCAGAAGCGCACGAACCGCGCCGCCTTGCGTGATGCATCGGAATCGAGCACACCGGCCAGCACCAGCGGCTGGTTGGCGACGATGCCCACCGTGCGGCCTTCCATGCGGCCGAACCCGATGACGATGTTTCGCGCATAGGTTTCCTGAATCTCGAAGAAATCGCCTTCATCCACGACTTTGAAAATCAGTTCCTTGATGTCGTAGGGCTGGTTGGGGTTGTCGGGAATAAGCGTGTCGAGACTCATCTCCACGCGATCGGCGTCATCCTTGGTCGGCAGTACCGGCACACCCGCCGTGTTGCTTGACGGCAGGAAGTCCATAAGCCGCCGCATCTGCAGCAGCGCCTCCACGTCGTGCTCGTAGGCACGGTCCGCAATCGATGACTTGGTTGCGCCACCCAGCGCCTCCGCCGTAACGGTCTCGTTGGTGACGGTCTTCACCACATCGGGCCCGGTCACGAACATGTAGCTCGTGTCCTTGACCATGAAGATGAAGTCCGTCATCGCCGGCGAGTACACATCGCCGCCCGCGCACGGCCCCATGATCACCGAGATCTGCGGGATCACGCCCGACGCCAGCACGTTGCGCAGGAACACCTCGCCATAGCCCCCGAGCGCCGCCACGCCCTCCTGAATGCGCGCGCCGCCGGCATCGAACAACCCGATGATCGGTGCCCGGTTCTGCAACGCCATGTCCTGGATCTTGATGATCTTGCGCGCGTGCGCTTCCGACAGCGACCCGCCAAACACCGTGAAGTCCTTGGCGAACACATAGACCACGCGGCCGTTGATCGTGCCCCAGCCGGTGACGACGCCATCACCCGGGATCTTGGTCTTCTCCATGCCGAAGTCGGTCGAGCGGTGCTCGACGTACATGTCGAACTCCTCGAACGACGCTTCGTCCATCAGCAGCTCGATGCGTTCGCGCGCGGTCAGCTTGCCGCGCTTGTGCTGGGCATCGATCCGCACCTGCCCGCCGCCAAGCTTCGCCACCGCGCGCCGGCGCTCCAGCTCTTCGATTACGTCCTTCATGAGGGCCCCGTTCAGCTCTGCTGCAACGCTTCTAACACGATGGCAGAGCGGCGCAAATCGGCCCGAAGCACACCTCGAGATGTTCTGCTTGCAACGGTGAACACGAACGCCTTGCTCGGCATGTCGCCTCAGTGCGAAGGTTTCGCGCCGTACCCAGGAGGCGCCCATGCGTGTCGTTGCGCTCGAGGAGCATTTCACCGTTCCCCATCTCGTCCGCCGGATCGACCCCGAAGCCATCAGGCGCCGTGGCTTCCGGCCACGGTCGGCGCCGAAGCAAGGCCCGAACCCGCTCGAGCTGGCGCCCGAGATCGGCGCACAGCGGCTCGCGTACATGGATGAAGCCGGCATCACAGTGCAGGTGCTCTCCAACACCGGACCCGGACCCGATCTCGTTCCAGGCTCCGACGGCGTCGCCATGGCGCGCGAGATGAACGATCATCTGGCCGCCGCCATCTCCAAGCATCCCGACCGCTTCAAGGGTTTTGCCGTGCTCCCCATGCAAAGCCCGGACGCCTGCGCGACCGAGCTGGAGCGATGCGTCAGCAGCCTGGGCTTCGTCGGCGTCAACATCAACGGCACCACCGAAGGCCGCTTCCTGGACGATCCTGTCTACGTGCCGATCCTCGCCAAAGCTGTGGAGTTGGACGTGCCCGTCTACATTCACCCGCATTTGGCCCCGGATCCGGTCCGGCAAGCCTATTTCGGCGGCCTGGAGTCTGGCGCCGCGCGCGTGTTGGAAGCCGCTGGCTGGGGCTGGCACGCCGAGACCGCCGTCCATGTCCTCCGTCTCGCGCTTTCGGGCACCCTCGATCGCTTCCCCAAGCTGAAGCTCGTGATCGGCCACATGGGCGAGATGCTGCCTGTCATGCTGGCGCGCATCGACGACGTGTTCGCCCGCGACATCGATCACCTGAAGCGACCCATCGGCCAGCAGATCACCGAGCAGGTGTGGATCACCACCAGCGGCATTTTCACCGAGCCGCCGTTCCTCGCCGCGCTCATGACCTTCGGCATCGACCGCATCATGTTCTCGGTCGACTATCCTTATGCGAGCAACGCCAAGGGCCGCGCCTTCCTCGATAGACTCTCCTTAGCCCCCACCGATATGGCCAAGCTGACCCACACCAATGCCGACCGGCTCTTGAAGCTCCGGTAGCCGGCGCCGCATCTGGTCTTTCAAACGCAAAGCTGAAGGCACGGCGCGCCTGCTATCATCACAGGCGCGCGTTGATCGGATATCAGAGGCAAGTCACGAATGGCAGAGCCGTCGCACGAGCCAGCTTGGAAAACGCAGTTTCGGCAGGCTCTCGCCGCGCGCACGGCCAACGTCGTGTGCATGAAGTGGGGCAAGCGCTACGGCGCCCACTGGGTCAACCGCCTCTACGGCATGGTCCGCCGCAACACCACCTGGACCATCCGCTTCGTCTGCTTTACCGACGACACGGCCGGCATCCGCCCCGAGGTCGAGTGCCAGCAGCTGCCCGATGTGCGGTTCGATCCCGCGCTCGGTAAATACTGGCCCAAGCTCGGCCTCATGCAGGAGGGCCTGGGCGGCCTCGCCGGCATGACGCTGTTCCTCGATCTGGATCTCCTCATCATCGGAAGTCTCGATCCCTTCTTCACGCACGAGGGCCGCTTCTGCATCATTCGCGAGTGGAAGAATCCGCATCTGGGTTTCGGCAACAGCTCCGTGGTGCGCTACTTCATCGGCCAGGAGCGCGGCGTGCTCGACAAGTTCTACGCCACGCCGCCCGACGTTATCCGCGACCACTACGACTTCAAGGAGCAGAACTTTCTCACCAAAGCCGTCGATGAGGTCACGTTCTGGCCCGCCGACTGGTGCGTGCCGTTCTCGCTCGCCTGCCTGCCGCACAATCGCGTGCTGCGCTTCTTCTCGACGCCGAAGATGCCGGCGGGCGGCAAGATCCTGGTGTTCTTCGGCTCCATCACGCCGGAGTCGGCCATGCGCGGGGAGCACGAGATCAGGAAGCGCGTCGGAACGGGGCGCCCCTTCCGCCCTACCCGCCGCCGCTTCCGCCCCGCCCTCTGGATCGCGGATCACTGGAAGGAGTAGCGGCCCGCGCAAGGGGATGTTGCGCTCAGCGCCGCCGGGATTGCACGCAAGCAGGCAGCCAAGACTTGATCGGCATGGCTTCGGTCTTGGCTGCGCTGCAATCTCTTACTTGCCGAACCTCGTCTTGAGGGCCGCGAGACCGGCTTCGTAGACACCGGCAAAAGCCGCCTCGGCATCTTTCTCTTTGCCGCTGACAGGGGTGTAAACGCCGTGCCAGGTGATGGTCGACATGCCGGAGCCGTTCTCTGCAACCCTGATGGTGCCGACGTATTCCGTCACGGGGAACGGGCTCGACACGAAGTTGTACGAATAGGTGCGCCCCGCTTCATTGCGCGCGACCTGCGTCTCCACGAACGTGACCTTGCCGTCCTTGGTCACAAGCGTGCGTGTCGGCGGGGCCTTGCCGTCTTCGGTGCAGGCCCCGACGACGGGGTGCCAGTCCTTGATGGCGCAGAACGGACCGATGGTCGACCACACGGCCGACGGCGTTGCGGCCACATCCGCGCTGCGTATCACCTCGGCGGCCGAGGCCGGCGAAATGGCGTGGCCCAGCCCGACAACGGACCAAATGCTCAGAATGGCCGCCGCTGCGACCTTGGTCGCGAGCGGGCTCTTCGGCTTCGGCATAGCGATGCAAGACATCTGAACTCTCCATAGTGTTTGCAGATCTTGTCGGCGCGGACAATGGCGCGGGCGGCCGGGCGTCGCCAGTGCAGGAACTGAATCCGGGTAGGTACAGATTGTGAACTAGTCGCGCATCGGTGCCGGGCGTAGGGATGCGCCTCAACATCAAAAGAAGAGATCGATCATGGCACAAGGCAGCTATATGCAGTTCTGTCCGGTCGCGATGGCGGCGGAAATCCTATGCACCCGTTGGACCGTCGTGATGTTGCGCGAAATGATGGCCGGCTCGACGCGCTTCAACGACTTGCGACGCGGCGTGCCGCGAATGTCGCCGGCACTGCTGTCGCAGCGCCTGAAAGACCTCGAGGCGGCGGGTATCGTGGAGCGCAAGCGCGGCGGCGAAGGCGGCCTCTATGAGTATCATTTGACGTCCTCGGGGCGTGAGTTGAAGCCGATCGTCATGGCCTTCGGCGCGTGGGGTCAGCGCTGGATCGAGTCCGAGATCGCGCTGGATCAATTGGATGTCCAGCTTCTCATGTGGGACATGCGGCGCAATCTCGATCCAAAGCCCATGCCCGCGCGGCGCAGCACGATCGAGTTTCTATTCAGCGGCGTACCGCGCAACCAGCGTCAATGGTGGCTCATCGTGACGCCGGGCCAAGGCACCGAGTTGTGCACCATCGACCCCGGATACGACGTCGACCTCTACGTCGCATCCGACTTGAGGACGATGACGGCGATCTGGATGGGGCTCGACTCTGTCCGTGCTGCTGTGCGCGAGGAGCGCGTCCAACTGACTGGCGACAAGACGCTTGCCTCCAACATGCAGACGTGGCTCGGCCTGAGCCCGTTCGCACGGGAAAGGAAAATGGTCGCCTAGAGCGCGATCGTTACACATGGAAGCTCACGTGCTTCCATGTGTCCCCCGCGGGATGATGCTACGTCCCTTACCCGTCCAACAGCTCCAGCATTCGCTGCGCCGCCTGCATCTCCTCCCAGCGCCGCTGGCGTCGCGCAGAGGCTTCCGCGTCCTCGCCCCACTTGCGGATCTGCCAGTCCTCGTCCACATGAGCGGCCTCCCACGCCTCTTGCACGGAGAGGCGCCCCTTCAGCACTGCCAATGCAACCAC
>CADEFX010000024.1:29318-31235 GCA_902826715.1 uncultured Hyphomicrobiales bacterium
CCTTGGGTCGCCACCAGCGGCATGTTCAAGTCGCTGCGCGCCCACGTGAGCAGCGGGTCCCACAGCGCGGCCTGCGCGTCCGCCAGTTCCTGCGGCGCGTCCGCGCGATAGCACAGCAGATCCGTGCCGGCGTATTTCGCAATATCCGCCCTGATCTCCGCCTCACGCCCAACGATGCCATCGAGTGTGGTGTTGGCATACCGCGTCAGCGGCATGGTCGCGGGATCGATACGCTCGGCCTGCGCGCCCCACTCCGCTGCTATCGCCTCGCCCAGCGCGCGCGTCGGCAAGACCAGCGTGTTCTTCTTCGGTGTCCGGATCGCGCGGCCGTCGAGCAGAACATGGTACTGGCCCACGCGTTCCTCTACGCCCGCCGCCTGATAGAACCGCTTCGGCAGAACACGCGCCGGCTCGCTGCCTGGCCGCTTCGCGTGTCCATTACCGTCGCTCACGCGCGCGCTCCGCTGTGGGGTAGGCTCGCATCCACGGCGGTAACGAGTTCGGCCGCATCGGCGACCACCACATGCGCGCCCGCGTCCCACAGCCGGTCTGCCGTGTGATAGCCCCACGCCACGCCCACCGCACCGACGCCCGCGCTGCGCGCCATTTCCATGTCGAAGCTCGTATCGCCGACCATCACCGTATGCTTGGGCGCAATGCCCGTCTCCGCCATCGCCTTAAGGATCATCGACGGATGCGGCTTCGACGGATTGTCGTCTGCCGTCTGGATCGTCACGAAATGGCCGTGCCACCCCTCGCGGTCGAACAGCCGCGCCACGCCGCGCCGCGACTTGCCCGTGGCGACGCCCAGCAACACGTCGCCGCGCCCCGCCAGCATCGCCACCGTCTCGCGCGTTCCGGGATAGAGCGGATCTTGCCTCAGCATCGTCTCGCGCGTGCCCGGGAACGCCGTTCGGTAGCCCTGCGCAAGCTCCGCCTGTATCGCCGGCGGATGCGTCCCCGCCAGCACCGCGAAGGCTTCCGGCAGGGATAAACCCACGACACCCAGAACGGCCGCGCGCGCTGGCGGCTCGAGCCCCATGGCCACATACGTGGCCGTCATCGACGCCACGATCGAGTTCTGGCTGTCGATCAGGGTGCCGTCGCAATCGAAAATCACGAGCCGCTGCGTCATGTGCCCGTCACCCGCGCTCATGGTCTGCATCGAAGCGCTCGGCATTCAGCCCGAGCAGCTCCCACGTGCGCCGCATGTGCTCCGGCAGCGGCGCCGTCACATCGATGCGCGTCGCTTCCGCCGGGTGCGGAATGACGAGCCTTCGCGCATGCAGATGCAGCTTCGGCTCGATGCCGCTGTCGAGCAGCACCCGATCGCCCTCGTACTTGTTGTCGCCGGCAACCGGATGCCCGATCATCGCCATGTGCGCGCGCAACTGATGCTGCCGGCCCGTCACGGGCTTCAGCGACATCCATGCCGCCTTCTGCGCCACGCGATCGATCACCGCATAGTGCGTCGTCGCGTGCATCGCCTCTTCCTGCTCGCCGGGCTCGGCCTTGCGCACGCGGTCGCCGTCGGGCCCCGCCGCCTTCACCAGCGCCGCCTCGATCTTGCCTTGCGGCGGCCGCGGCACACCCCTTACCAGCGCCCAATACGTCTTGGCCGCCGAGCGTGTCTGGAACGTGCGCCCGAGCTTGGACGCCGCGTGGCGGCTCTTCGCCACCAGCAGCACGCCCGTCGTGTCGCGATCGAGCCGATGCACCAACCGAGGCCGCTCGCCGAACCGGTCGGTCATGCCCGCGAGAATGCCGTCGATGTGGCGTTTCGTGCCGCTGCCGCCCTGCACGGCGATGCCGAACGGCTTGTTCAGCACCAGCACGTGATCGTCCTCGAACAGGATGGCGCCCTCGATGAACGCACGATCGGCGTCGCTGGTGCCACCCGGTGACGTGGGTGAAGCT
>CADEFX010000025.1:0-21005 GCA_902826715.1 uncultured Hyphomicrobiales bacterium
CCCTGCGGGGGCAGTGACGTAACGCAAAGCCTCGGGTCCGATGGGCCGCGAGGAGTTTGGTGTTGGGAACACCCTCACGCTTCAAGGGAGAGGGAGGATAACGGAGTTTGTTGTTTGTGCGGGCGTTCGATTGTTCGCGGAGGGGTTGGACGTGTTATCCACCCGCCACCTGCGTTGCCGGACGCCGCTCATGCGAAGCCTGCGCGGCGAGCCGGCATCTCCCCGGCAGCGAGAGCGCGTGGCGATCGCCGATGACAATCACGCGCTTGCGTACAACCTCCAAGGGTAAAGACCCCGGCTGCTTGCGTGCTGCGCACGCAGGCCGGGGACGCAGGTTGATGATCTCACGCCGACACCGATTCCAGCTTCGGCTTGCCGTAGGTGCGCGGTGGGATGCCGGGCTTGAGCGAGAAGTGCGTGTGCAGGCCGAGCCAGCGGGTGCCGTCGTGGCGCAGGGTGACGGTGGCGCGGCCGGGGCGGTCGAAGGCGGTGCCGTCCTGATGGTAGCCGACGGAACTCCAGGGGACGGCGGCCCAAGCGTAAGCGCCGTTGATCTCGCCGTGCAGGCGGTCGACGAGAAAGCGGAAGTCGGAGATGGCGGGCCAGATGGCGCTCCATTGCTGGGCGACAAGTTGATCGATGCCGAAGACGATCTCGGCATGGGTGCCGAACGAGGCGACATTCGGGTCGAAGAGCTGGCGCGCGGAGGTGCAATCAACCGCGCGGACATATGATTCCCACGTGCAGAACCAGTCGCGCAGCGGCGAAAGGTCCGGAGAGGTCGGTTGGGGCATCGTGATATGAACCCGGCTGCCTTCGGATTTCAGTAGCTCAACACCTTCACGTCGTCGTTGTCCATGATCTGCTCGATGAGCTGGGTGCGGCCGATCACGCCTGCGCATTCGGCGATAAGGTCGTCGGGACGCGTGTCGTAGACGTCGGCGTTGGGCGAGCAGCAATAGAAGCGGACGCCGGCAAGGTGCGCATCCTTGACGAAATCGTAAAGGCTCGTGTTGCTGCCGGGTCTTGGGAACAGGCGCTCGGCCACGCCTTTCTTCATGAGCTTGCTCGCGGTGGCAGTGCAGACCACGATGGCCTCATAGCCCATGGCCGCAGCGGCGGAGGCCTGGAAGATCGGAACGCCCAGCTCGTCTCCCTTGCGAGGATCGGTGGTAGCCATGACGACAATGAGCTTCCTTGTCATCGCGTTGCTCCCGGGGCGTGATGCCGTGTACGTTCCCCCTGCCGTCTCGTTGTGGCCATAGAAGCAGCAACTGTCTGTTATCGGACAAAATCACGTCGAACTGCGTTAAAAATCAAACAATCGGACACATGAGTGGTGGTGCGATCGCCATTCGGAGGGACGACCGACTTGAACGCGGAACAAGCAAGACCGGCGCACCAGCCGGCGAAGGCCGCTCCCACGTCGCGCGTGCTTCGGGCGGCGGCGTGGATGAGCGTGGCGCTCGCGTCGTTCACGCTGATCGCGGTCGCGGGCCGCGAGGCCGCGCATGGCGCCTCGACACTCGGCATAATGTTCTATCGCAGCTGGATGGCGCTCGCGGTGGTGTTGCTCTTGATCCCGCTGACGGGGCGCGGGCTTTCCCAGTTCCGCACGCCGCAGATCGGCACGCACGGCCTGCGCAGCGTCATTCATTTCGGTGCCCAGTTCAGCTGGCTGCACGCCTTGCCACTGATTCCGCTGGCGCAACTGTTTGCCATCGAGTTCACCGCGCCGCTGTGGACGGCGCTGATGGCGCCGCTCATCCTGCGCGAGCGGCTGACGGGCTGGCGCACGGCGGCTGTGCTGCTCGGCTTTACCGGCGCGCTGATCGTCGTGCGGCCGGGGAGTGCGGCGTTGAACACGGGAACGATCATGGCGCTGCTGGCGGCCATCGGCTTTGCCATGCACTACATCAACACCAAGCGGCTGATGCAGCGCGATCCGGCCTTCACCGTGATCTTCTACTGGACCTTGATCCAGACCATCATTGCGAGCATGCTAATCCTGATGGATCTGCAGACTCCAGACGTCAAGACCCTCGCCTGGATCCTCGTCGTGGCGATCTGCGGACTCACTGCCCACTTCGCGATCGCGCGCGCTCTGGCCCACGCCGACGCCATCATCGTGACGCCGATGGATTTCCTGCGCCTGCCGCTGATTGTACTCGTGGCAGCGGCGGTTTATGCCGAGCCGGTCGATCCGCTGGTGTTGCTGGGCGGCGCGCTGGTGCTGGTCGCCAATTTCCTCAACATCTGGGGCGAGCGGCAGCGGGTGGCGGGCGCCAGTTAAGAATGATTTGCAAGTGTCCAAATAACCCGGTAATTCTGTATGTGAGTCGCAATCGGGGGACGGGTGCGACTGGGGAGATCAGAACAATGCGCCGATTGGGTCTGGCCGCCGCCGTGCTGGCTGCCATCGCATCGCCTGCGATCGCGCAAGACATCACCGACCCCGAGGTGGAGAAGGGGCAGCAGAAGCTCGAGGCCATTCACGTCGGGCAGGCGGGGTTTCAGACCGGGTCGAGCGGCAATACGCGGAACCTGCTGTCGCTCGGCTACAGCTACGGCGTGACGGATTACTGGCAGCTCAAAGGCGGCATCGCCGGGGATCGCCTCGACGACCGTAGGTGGGAAGTCACGGCTCTGTTTGTGGAGAGCGTGTTCGAGATCGTGGATGTGAAGAAAACCGGCTTCGGACTGGGCTGGTTTACGGCCCTAGCCGGTGCGGTCAACGATGATGCCACCAACGCCGTGACGTTCGGGCCGATCCTCAAGTTCGCGCGTCAGGGAGTGTCGCTGACGCTCAATCCGTTTCTGGACAAGACATTCGGCCAGAACCACGAGCAGGGCATCGCCTTTGCCTACGGCTGGCAGGCCAACATGGAAATCAAGAAAGGCGTGGTGCTGTCGCTCGCGGGGTTCGGACGCATCGACGACATCGGCGGGCATGCACCCGCGTTCGAGGCGCAGGAGCATAAGATCGGACCGCTGATCGGTTTCGAGACAGAGGTGGCAGAGAATCGGACGCTGGGCCTGGAACTGGGTGTGTTCTTCGGCTTGACCGATGCGACGGCCGACACCGCCTTGAAAGGCAAACTCAGCTACACGTATTGACGCGGAAGACCTTCCTCACTTGCGCCTGATGCCAATACTGCGTCCGGCACGCTCGGGCCGCGGCAGGGTCGCGGCGGCGGCCTTCATGGCTTCCAGCGATGCGCGCATGCCGGCGGGCCAGGGGGCGGTGCGCCGCGCGGTCATGTCGATGTGCAGGAACATCCACTCCGAGGTGCACGATAGCCAACCTTCGGTCGCGTGCAGCATCTCGCAGTAGAGGTGTAAGCGCTTGTCGTCGACATCGAGTACGCGCGAGGCGATACGAACGGTATCCGTCTGGAACAGCTCACGCACGAAGCACACGTGCGTCTCGACCGTCATGTAAGAGGCGTTTTGCGCCGTGATGTAGTCGGGGCCGAGGCCGGCGAGCATCAGCGCGTCGTCGATGCCACGGTCGAACAGCACGTTGTAGTAGGCCTGATTGAGATGGCCGTTGTAGTCGACCCACGCCTCCTCGATGTTCATGGCGGGTGACAGGAACGGAGCGGTGAAGGTGGCGGTCATGCGATCTGATCTCCCAAGCGCGGCGCACGTTATGGCATGCGAAATGCGGCCGGAGCCAGCCGAAAGCGCAGCCTGTCGCCAACTCAGGAAGAGCGGGCTTTGAGATCGGCGGGAGAGATCAGCACCGAGAACTGCTCGCACCAGATGATGACGCTCTGATACTTCGCAAGGTCCACGCCAGCCGGGATGGTGTAGCGCTGGCTGCCCTTGAAGGAGCGCAGGCGTCCAAGGTCGACGAACATCTCATCCTTGAGATCGGAGGACGAGCGGATCATGGCTTTTGGGACGAGATAGACGTGGAACTTGGGACCGGGACCGACTTCGAAATCCTCGCCGAGAAAGACGCTGCCACTGCGGACCGTTGCTGTGCCCTTGCCGTAGTGAACGGGATCGGACGGGTTGGCATGGATGAACGTGCCTTGGGCCACCACGGCGTCGCGGCGGTCGACTTCGGTCAACTGCTCGGCGGCCGGCGGCGGCGGGAAGACGTAAGGAAAGGCGAAGAAACCGACGGCAATGCCGAAAACCGTGCCGACGATGGCGCCGGCGATGAAGGATAGGATCGTGCGAGCCATGGTGACGGACCGGTGTGCGGTTGTTCTGCAGCGGAAGTCTTGCACGGTCGTGGCTGGCCCAGAAATGACATCTCCTCAGATATCGGTGATTCGTCCGTGATCTGGATTTTGAGACGCGGCAGCTACGCCCGCTCGATCTCGGCGATGGCGTGGTCGATCTCGGTGCTGGTGAGGGTCCAGTCGTTGTCGAGATTGGCGACGATCTTCTTCATGAAGGCGTCGGACATGCCGATGGCGCGGGCCTTGTCGCCGGTGTGGTCGTAAAGGATGGCGAGGGCGAGTTGCTGAGGGCTCTCGCCTTCGTAGGTCCACTCGAAGCCCCAGGTGGTGAACTGCTTGACCTCGTAGTGCTCGGGCAGCTGGCGCCCGTCGACGGTGACGGCGAGGCCGTCGAATCCACGGATGCCCGCGTAGGTTTTCATGGTCTTACTCACGTCCCCGTGCCGGCAGATTGATATATCAGCAGCGTATGCGGCGTTGATGTGGGTGTAAAGCGAGGGTGCGCCGGGCGCAGCAGCACAGCATGGCCCATATCTCTCCCAATGCGTTCCCGGACGCCGCGTCACAACGCGGCGATCCGGGATCTTCCCCGCCGCTATCAAAGCGGGTCCTCCCTACTGCCGCAAGCATCGTTCGGGGCTCCGGCGTTCGTCGGTGGTACGCGCTTTCCACATGTGAGGCGTGGGAAGGCCCCGGATCGGCGCGCTGTCCCGTCCGGGGACGCAAATGGGAAACGCATGAGACCAACGGCGCACCGGTTAGAGAATACCGTAGCGGGCGAAGACGTCGGCGAGCTTGTCGCCGCGCTGCAGGTCATGCAGCGTGTTGTGCTCGCCCGTGACTTTCTCGAAAGCGAGTTCTAGGACCTTGGCTTCGACCGTTTGCGGGATGACGATGACACCGTCGGCGTCGCCGAAAATGAGATCGCCGGGCGTAATCGGCACACCCGCGCATTCGATCGGCACGTCGACGGCCATGATGCGGCCGCGGCCCTTGCTGTCGAGCGGGCCGATGCCGCCATGGAAGACGGGAAAGCCCATGGCGCGGATGGCGCGGACGTCGCGGGTGCAGCCGTCCATCAGCGCGCCGGCGGCGCCGCGGGCCTTGGCGGCGGTCGAGAGCAATTCGCCCCAGGGCGCCACACGCGCCGGATTGGAACAGGCGAAGATAGGAATTTCGTTCTGCTGCAGGCTATCGATGAGGGCGATCTCCAGTTCGTAGGGGTTGGTGCCGGGCTCGTGGTGATAGACCTCCATGAAGGCGGCGGTGCGGGCGCGGCCGACCATGACGCGCTCCTCGTCGAGCGGGCGGATGCGCGAGGGCAGGGCCTGATGCATGAGGCCGACGGAGTCGAGGCAATCGGACAGTACGGAGACAAATAGCTTCTCTCGTATGGCATCGAGTGAGACGGAGGACATGATGGTGTTCCGGTTTGAGGTCAGTCGGTGATGGCCTGATAGACGAGTTGTTTGATGAGGCGGCGGTAAGAAGCGCGGGTGGGGCTTGGTGCCTGACTCATATAGACGGCGGCGATCTGTTCCTTCGGATCGACCCAGAAATAGGTGCCCGCGTAACCTGCCCACATGAACTCGCCGGCCGAGCCCGGCACGCCGGCAATGCCGTCTGTGGCGCGCACGGCGAAGCCCAGTCCGAAGGTGTAGCCGTGGGTGCCGAGCAGCAGCTCGCCAGGCGTCTGCGGTGCATTCATGCGCATGCCGAGATGGTCCGACACCATGAGCTGGATGGTGCTGCGGCTCAGGACGCGCGCGCCGTCGAGGGTGCCGCCGCCAAGCAGCATCTGCGCGAAGCGCAGATAGTCGGAAGCCGTCGAGACGCCGCTGGCGCCACCGGAATCGTTGCCGGGCTGCGCCGATACGTCGATGAGCGGATACTTGCTGCCGGAAGCGGGGTCGGTCTCGAAAGGCTCGGCGAGGCGGCCGATCTTGTCGGCGGGAACGAAGAAGCCGGTATCGGCCATCTTCAGCGGCTGGAAGACTCGCTCGGCGAGAAGGTCGCCGAGGCGTTTGCCGGATGCGGCCTCGACCACGCGACCGAGCACGTCGGAGGCGAGACTGTATTCCCATGTCGTACCAGGGTGGTGGATGAGTGGGATTTTCGACAGGCGCTCGACCTGCTCGGGGCCGGTCATGTCGCGGCTGTCGAAATCGCGCACGCCGGGGTTGGCAAGGCCGGCCTTTACCAGCGCGTCTTTCACTGTCGGGTTCTTGGTGATCTCGCCATAGGCCAGGCCGGCGGTATGGCGCAGCAGGTCTTGCACCGTCATGGCGCGTTCGGGCGCGATCTCACCGCCGCCAACGGACACGCGCAGATCCTTGAACGAGGGGAGATGCTTGGAGACGGGATCGTTCAACTGGAGGTCGCCGTCCTCGACCAGCAGCATTGCGGCGATGGAGACGAGCGGCTTGGTCATGGAATAGATGCGGAAAATCGCGTCCGCCGACATCGGCGTTTTCTTGGCAGGATCCTGGAAGCCCCACGCGCCTTGGTAGACGAGGCGTCCGCGGCGGGCGACCATGACGACGGCGCCGGGAAGACGGCCCTGATCGATCTCCTTAGTGAAGACTGTGCCGATGCGGTCGAGCCGAGTGGCCGACATGCCGGAGACCTCCGGCGAGGCCTTCGGCAGTGGCGTGGCGGCGGCGGGGCCCTTGGCGCGCTGGGCATGGACGCCGGAAGCAGCGGTGAGGGCGAGAGCGCAGACCGACGCCAGCAGAAAGGCGTGACGCAACATGGACGTTCCCGTTCTTCGTTGGGTACTTGGGCGCATTCAACCCCGGTTGGGCGATGCCTTCAAGGTTCATGGGCCCAAGGGTGGCGTGGAGCATGGCCTCGATGGTTATCGCGGATAATCATCGAGCCTTGAGCAGCGCTAGTGTGACGCCGCTGAGGGTAAGCGCGATAGCGAGCCCTTCTCTAAGTCCAAGGGGTTCGCCGAGTGTCAGTGATGCCGAGATTGCGCCGATCAGGGGAACAAGCAGCGTTCCCATGGAAGCCATCGACGCCGGCAGGCGGCGCAAGGACTCGAACCACATCAAATAGCATAGGCCCATGGGAACGAGGGTCATGTAGACGAGCACGGCCCAGCCGGCAGGGGAGAGCGCTCCAAGGTCGGGCTTCTCGAATGCCCAACCGATCGGGATCATCGCCAGGCAGCCGAGCCCGACCTGCCATGTGACGAGGGCCGTTGACGCGAGGGGAATGGGCACGCGATTGAGCACTGTGCCGAGCGCAAAGGAAATGGCCGCGGCCAGCGCCAGAACGAATCCCAAAATTTCTTCGGAGCTGAAATTCAAGCCCTGCCCACCGAGGAGGACACCCACGCCGAGCAGGCCCAGCACCAGCGCGGCAATGTCCTTCAAACTGGGCCGGATGCCCAAGAGAGGCCAAGGCAGCAGGGTGGCCCAGATTGGCATCGTGTAGACGAGCAGCGCGCCTTCGCTGACGTTGACCCACTTCATCGCCACCGTCGCGAACCCCATCCAGGCGAAGACGTTGGTGAAGGAAGCAACCAGCAGCCGGGGAACGGCATCGCGCGGAACGCGCAGGGTCTCACGGCGGCAAAGGGCAACGGTCGCGAGGATGATAGCGGCTGCGACGCCAGCCACGCCGCGCGAGAAAAGCGGCGGCCATTCGCGCAGGAGCACCTTCATTGCCGGCCAGTTGAGCGCCCAGCCGACGACTGTTATCCCGAGGCAAAGAATGCCAATCCACCTGGCGTTGTGCATCAGCCGCGTCCTGCCCGCGTCTCACCCAGATATGCCCGATGAGCATCGCGGGCTGTCCATTACTGAACAAGGGCATCAACGCAAACAAAATCGGGCTACGCCTTTGGGCGCAGCCCGATCCGGGCCAATCTGGCGACGTCGACTCAGCCGAGCTGGCTGACGAACTTGCTTTGCATGTAGACGGTGAGGCCTTCGGCGCCGCCTTCATGGCCGAAGCCCGAATCCTTGACGCCGCCGAACGGCGTCTCGGGCAAGGCCAGGCCAAAGTGGTTGATGGTCACCATGCCCGACTCGAGCGCGTCCGCGACCTTGGCGGCGGTCTTGGAGTTTTTTGTGAAGGCATAGCTGGCCAGGCCGAACGGCAGGCTGTTGGCGCGGCCGAGCATCTCGTCGGTGTCGTTGAAGCGCAGCATGACGGCGACGGGGCCGAACGGTTCCTCGGTCATGATGCGGGCCGACTTCGGCACGTCGGTGAGCACGGTGGGCTCGAAGAAGTTGCCCTGATTGCCGATGCGCTTGCCGCCGGCCTGCACCTTGGCGCCTTTCTCCTGCGCGTCTGTGACGAACGCCTGGATGGCATCGACGCGGCGCGGATTGGCGAGCGGGCCCATGCGGCTCGTGGGATCGAGGCCGTCGCCGACGCGGGTACCCTTGGCGATGTCGGTGAACTTGCTGACGAATGAATCATAGACCTTGTCGTGGACGAAGAAGCGCGTCGGCGAGATGCAGACCTGCCCCGCGTTGCGATACTTCATGGCGCCCATCATCTTGGCCACGTGCTCGCTGTCGACGTCGTCGAAGACGAGGACGGGAGCGTGGCCACCGAGCTCCATGGTGGCACGCTTCATGTGGCTGGCGGCGAGCGCATTGAGATGCTTGCCGACCGGCACCGAGCCCGTGAAGGAGATCTTGCGGATGGACGGGTGCGGGATCAGGTATTCGGAGATTTCCGCCGGCACGCCGTAGACGAGATTGAGGACTCCCGCGGGCACGCCCGCGTCATGGAAGCAGCGCACGAGGCCGATGGGCGAGCCGGGCGTTTCCTCGGGGCACTTGAGGATGATGGAGCACCCGGCCGCAAGCGAGGCAGCGATCTTGCGCACGGCCTGTGTGACCGGGAAATTCCAGGGCGCAAAGCCGGCGACGACGCCGACCGGCTCCAGGATCACCATGTTGCGCACGCCGTCAGCGCGCGCGGGGATGATGCGGCCGTAGGCGCGTTTGCCTTCCTCAGCGAACCAGTCGATGACGTCCGCGCCGCTCAGGACCTCGGCCTTGGCTTCGGCGAGGACTTTGCCCTGCTCTAGTGTGAGCACGTTGGCGATGGCATCGGCGCGCTCGCGCACGAGATCGGCGGCCTTGCGCAAAATCTTGCTGCGATCGTACGCGGAAGTCTTGCGCCAGACCTGGAACCCTTTCTCGGCAGCCGCGATGGCCTTGTCGAGGTCGCCTTTCGAGGCGTGGCCCAGCTTGCCGAGGGCTGTGTCCTTGGCCGGATTCATGACGTCTTGCGATTTGGCGCCGGTGGGCTCGACCCACTTGCCGTCGATGTAATGGTTGAGCGTTTCGTACATGCGAAAATCCTTGGGTTGATGAATGGCGCTGTTCCCTGTCGGATATATGGCCGCGGGGGAGGGCTGAGGCAAGCGCGATGGTGTGGGATGTGGGATTGGGGGCTGCCGCGTAGACTCTGGATCCCGGGTCGCGCGCAGGAGTTTTGCTCTCGCAAATGCCAACGGCGCATTGGCCTGCGCTTGCCCGGGATGACATGGAAGACGGGCGGCGCTTCATCCGCCTACGCTAAAAGGGCGAAAGCATTGCCACAATCTCAGCGTCATCCTCGGACTTGGTCCGAGGACCCAGCCCTCAGCGTGCGTAGTGGTCGTTGGTTATCACTTGGCGTGCGTCCGCGTTGTGCAGATCCTCCAGGACTCGCGCCACCATGGATCCTCGGGACAAGCCCGAGGATGACACTTTGGGGTAGAGCGCGGCAGTGCCAACTCCTCCCGAAGGCGTGAGAAAGTGTCAGAGCCAGGCTACCTCGGCCTTTTGGCGGGATTCGAAGGCGGCGATGTCTTTGTCGTAGGACAGGGTGAGGGAGATGTCGTCCTGGCCCTTGAGCAGGCAGTCCTTACGGAAGGAGTCGATGGCGAAGCTGTCGGTCTTGCCGTCGGGGCCGGTGACGGTTTGTGACGCGAGATCGACGCTGATCTCGGCGCCGGGCAGCTCGAGCAGGAAGCGCAGCAGCTCATTCACGCGCGCCTCCGGCAGGACCGCCGGCACGCAGCCGTTCTGATAGCAATTGTTAGCGAAGATGTCGCCGAAGCTCGGGGCAATGAAGACGCGATAACCGTTGTCGAGCATCACCGTCACCGCTTGCTCGCGGCTCGAGCCGCAGCCGAAGTTACGCTCGGCCACCACGACTCCGGCGCCATTGTAGGCCGGCTTGTTCATGATGAAGTCGGGCTTGGGCGAGCCGTCCTCATTGCAGCGCATGTCACGGAACATGCCCTCTTTCTGCTGCTCGCGCGTCACCCCGAGGTAGCGACCGGGAATAATCTGGTCGGTGTCGATATTGGGCATGCCCAGCGGCACGGCGACGGCTTTCCATGTCGTGAAAGGCTGCATGGTGTGTGCCTCAGTTCGGGAGCAGCTTGCGGACGTCGGTGAAGGTGCCGGTGACGGCGGCGGCCGCAGCCATGGCCGGGCTGACGAGATGCGTGCGCACGCCGCGGCCCTGGCGGCCGACGAAGTTGCGGTTGGAGGTGGAGGCGATGCGTTCGCCCGGCTTGCCGGTCTCGCCGTTGACGCCGATGCACATGGAGCAGCCGGCGTGCCGCCATTCGATACCTGCATCCTCGAAGATGCGGTCGAGACCTTCGGCCTCAGCCTGCTCCTTGATGATGCCGGAGCCAGGCACGACCCAGCTCGGCACGGCGGCCTTGCGGCCTTTGACGACCTTGGCAGCCTCGCGCAGGTCCTCGATGCGGCTGTTGGTGCAGGAGCCGATGAAGACGCGATCGATCTTGATGCCGTCGATAGGAGTGCCGGGTGTGAGGCCCTGATAGGCGAGCGCACGCTCGATGCCTTCGCGTTTGGCGATGTCGGGCGCGGACGACGGCTCGGGAATGCGCGCGGTGATGGGCGCGGCATCCTCAGGGCTGGTGCCCCACGTGACCATGGGCGCGATGTCGGCGCCCGCCAGCGAGAGCTCGCGATCGAACGTGGCACCGTCGTCGCTCGGCAGGCTGCGCCATTGATTCAATGCGGCGTCCCAGGCTGCACCCTTCGGTGCGAACTGCCGTCCGCGCACGTACTCATAGGTCGTATCGTCGGGTGCGATCATGCCGGCCTTGGCACCGCCTTCGATCGACATGTTGCAGACGGTGAGGCGGCCTTCCATCGAGAGGGCGCGAATGGCGCTGCCCGCGTACTCGATGACGTGGCCGACGGCACCGGCCGCGCCCATCTTGGCGATGATGGCGAGGATCACGTCCTTGCCGGTGATGCCGAAGCCGAGCTGGCCGTCGACTGTGATGCGCATGCTCTTGGGCTTGCGCTGCCACAGCGATTGCGTGGCGAGCACGTGCGTCACCTCGGATGAGCCGATGCCGAAGGCGAGCGCGCCGAGTGCGCCGTGCGTGGAGGTGTGGCTGTCGCCGCAGACCATGGTGAGGCCGGGCAGCGTGATGCCCTGCTCGGGGCCCATCACATGCACGATGCCCTGCCGCCTGTCGCCGACATCGAACACGGTGACCCCGGTTTCGGCGCCATGCCGCGCCATCGACGTGACGAGCAGGCGCTGGCGGTCGTCGGAGATGGCCGCGACGTTGCGCGTGTCGGTCGGAACGTAGTGATCCGGGGTGCCGAAGCTGCGCTCGGGGCGCCGAACCTTTTGACCCACCTGCTTCAGGCGCTCGAAGGCGAAGAACGAGCCGTCGTGCAGGATGTGGCGGTCGACGTACAGCAGCGTGTAGCCGTCCTGCCGATCCACCACCACGTGGCGGCGCCAAATCTTCTCAAACATGGTGGCTGGCTGAGACATCGTGTGTTCTCTTGCTGGCTTGGCGCGCTATTCGGCGGCTTGCTTCTTATCGGTGCGGTAGGCTGTGCGGCGCTTGTCCCATGCGTCGGCGCCGAAGCGATTGAAGAACTGGCGCACGGGCTTCAGGGTGTTGGCAGGCGGTAGGCCGGTATCGCGCAATTCTTTCAGAGCCGCGTCGCAGACTTCGACGACCGAGCGTGTCAGCAGGCCCGGGACGATCGTGAGGGCATAGCCCAGTTTTTCTGCGGCGGACATTGCGACGATGGGAGTCTTTCCGCCAAGCACGATGTTGAGCATGCACGGGCCGTGAATGCGCTTGGGAACGGCTGTGACTTCTTCCAGGGTTTGCGGCGCCTCGATGAACACCATGTCGGCGCCGGCCGCCAGGGCTGCATTGCCGCGCCGGATCGCCTCGTCGAAGCCGAGGACGGCGCGGCTGTCGGTGCGAGCGATGATCGTGAAATCCTTGGATTGCCGTGCATCGGCTGCGGCGCGGATCTTGGCGACGTAGTCGTCGAGAGGGATGACCTCCTTGTCCTCGAGGTGGCCGCACTTTTTCGGGAACACCTGGTCTTCCAGGTGCACGGCCGCCACGCCGGCCCGCTCGAATTCCTGGATGGTGCGATAGACGTTGAGCTCATTGCCGTAGCCGGTGTCGATGTCCGACACGAGCGGGATGGATAGGGCATCGCAGAGACGGCGGGCGTTGGCGACCATCTCGCTCATGGTGATGAGGCCAAAGTCGGGATAGCCGTGGGCGGCGGAGGTGCCGGCGCCGGTCATGTAGGCTGCTGAGAACCCGGCCTGTTCGGTCAGGCACGCGGTGATGCCGTCGTAGACGCCGGGTGCGACGATCATCCTGCCGGAGGCCAGCAGCTTACGGAACTGTGCGGCCCGGGATTCGATCGGCATTGCGCGCTTCCTCCTTGTGCCGTCTCGGCGGACAGCGATTGTCGACTGTAGGACTGGCGACGGAGCGCAGCAAGAGTTACGGTTATGCCTACGCCGGGCCACGGGTATGCGTTGCTGACCCAAGAAGCTGGCAAGAAGAAACGGCAGCAGGAGCGCGTGCATGCGAAGCAAAGTCTCGATCTCGGGCGTGGACCTCGAGATCGTGGAGAAGGGGGCGGGCCGGCCACTCCTGTTTTTACATGCCGGCGACGGTTTGTGGCCCGAGAGACCGTGGCTCGACAAACTCAGCGAAACGCATCGGGTCATCGCGCCGTATCACCCCGGATATGGCGCATCAACACTGCCGGATTGGTTCGGATCGGTCGATGATCTGGCCTACCTGTACCTCGATCTCGCCGAGCATCTGCAACTGAAGGACGCGGTGCTGGTCGGCGCGTGCTTCGGCGGATGGGTGGCGGCCGAGATGATGGTGCGTTCGGGCGCTCGCTTTTCGCATCTGGTGCTTGCCGATCCCGTCGGCATCAAGGTGCGCGGACGCGACGACCGGGATATCGCTGATATGCACGGCATGGTGCAAGCCGAGGTCATGAAGCTCGCGTGGGCCGATCCGGCGAAGGGTGAGGTCGACTACACGAAGCTGCCGGAAACCGAGCTGGCGCAGATCGTGCGCGGGCGCGAGGCGTTGGCGCTGTACGGGTGGAAGCCGTACATGCACAGCCCACGGCTCAAGCGATGGCTACATCGTATCGACCGTCCCACGATGCTCCTATGGGGCGACCAGGACCGCATTGTCGATCTCACCTATGCCGAAGGCTGGCGGGCCGAGATTCCCGGCGCCAAGCTCGAAGTGATCGCCGGCGCAGGCCACTATCCGCACTGGGAGCAGCCAAACGAATTCGCCAAGCGCGTTGCGGCCTTTGCAGCAACGTAGCGCACGTTAAAGCCGGAGATTTGCAAGATGCGCGTCTGGTACTTCTCGGAAATGGCTTATCACCCCGCGTGGGAGGAGGGCCTGAAGCGTGGCTCGCTGCGCGTGGTGCTGCCGAATGGTCAGTTCGATCCGCAAGTGGGCCATCAGTTGCTGAACCGCTATCTCGACGAGTTCGCCTATGCGGACGAGGTCGGGCTCGACATCATGGTCAACGAGCACCACAGCACGGTGACATGCCTCACGGCATCGGTGCCGATGGCACTGGCGATCATCGCACGCGAGACCAAGACGGCGCGCCTGCTGTCGCTCGGAAATCCCATCGCCAACCGGCCCGATCCGGTGCGTGTTGCCGAGGAAATGGCGTGGATCGACGTGCTGTCGGGCGGACGGCTGGAGATGGGGCTGGTGAAAGGGGCGCCGTATGAGATCGCGCCGGCCAACAGCAATCCGGCGCGCCTGATGCGGCGCTACTGGGAGGCGCACGACCTGATCCTGAAGGCGCTGTCGAACACGGATGGGCCGTTCAACTGGGAAGGCGAATATTTTCACTATCGCAACGTCAACATCTGGCCGCGGCCGCTGCAGCAACCGACACCGCCCGTATGGATGACCGGCCTCAGCGTCGATACGGGCAAACTGGCGGCGGAGCGGGGCCATGTGGTGGCGACGCTGCTTTATGGCAGCGTGGCCAAGCCGATGTTCGAGGCGTATCGCAAGCGCGCATCGGAATTGGGCTGGACGGCGGGGCCGGACCGGCTCGCGTATGCGGCGGTGATCGGCGTGGGCCATACACGCGCGGAAGGCCTGCGCCGGGCGGATCAGATCGCGGGGTACGTGCGCACCGCGCCTGTGGTGCTGGAACCTTTCACCAATCCGCCGGGCTACAATTCCGTGGGCGCCAACGTCGCCATGCTGAAGGCGGGGCCCAACGCCAAGCCGCCGACCAAGGACCGGGAGGGCAACACGGTCGATTTCACCAAGGCCAGCATCGAGCAGCTGATGGCGTGCGACGCCGCGTTTGCCGGAACGCCCGATGATGTCTACGCTCAGATCAAGGACTTCAACGAGCGCGTGGGCGGGTTCGGGCATTTGCTGTTCTTCGGCCAGGGGGGCTTCCTCGATCACGCGGATACGAAGGAGAACCTGCGCCTGTTCGCCAAAGAGGTGCTGCCGAGGCTGCGCGATCTCAACCCGGAAGCGAAACGGGCGACCACGGCGGCGGCTGAATAATCGTACAACGGGACTATTTTCGGAGAGGGACGATGAACGACCGTTTCCTGCGCACGGGGGTTTTCCTGGCGCCCTTCCACGCGCTGAACGAGAATCCGACCCTGGCGCTCGAGCGGGACATGGACCTGTTGGTCCATCTCGACAAGCTCAACTATCACGAGGCTTGGGTGGGCGAGCATCATTCGGGCGGCTTCGAGATCATCGCCTGCCCGGAGATGTTCATCGCGGCGGCGGCGGAGCGCACAAAGCACATCCGTCTCGGCACCGGCGTGGTGTCGCTGCCTTATCACAACCCATTCACCGTCGCGAGCCGCATGATGATGCTCGATCATCTGACGCGCGGGCGCGCGATGTTCGGCGTGGGGCCGGGATCGCTCATCTATGACGCTGTAAAGATGGGACTTAAACCGGCTGACCAGCGCCGCAAGCTCGACGAGGCGCTCGAGGTTATCATGGAGCTGATGCAGAGCCGCACAGTGACGCGTAAGACCGACTGGTTCGATCTGCGTGAGGCGCACCTGCAGCTCGCCAGCTATTCGCAGCCGATGATGGAGATGGCGGTTGCGGCCAATCGCTCGCCCGTCGGCGCCACCGCGGCCGGCAAGCACGGCATCGGCATGCTGTCGATCGGAGGCACTTCCGACGAGGCGCTGGAGAAGTACGCAGCCAACTGGAACATTCTCGAGGAGAACGCGCGCGCGGCCGGCAAGACCACGGACCGGTCTAAGTGGCGCATCGTGACCTTTGCCCATGTGGCGCCGACGCGCGAGCAGGCGCGCAAGGATGTCGAGTTCGGCCTCAAGAACTTCACGCGCTACTTCACCGAGGTGGCGACGTTCCCGATCATTCCGCCGGAGATCGACGATCCTTGCGAATACCTCATCAGCCAGGGCCTAGCCTGTATCGGCACGCCCGACGACTGCATCCGCCACTTCGAGCGCTTGTGGAAGGGCTCGGACGGCGGGTTCGGCGCGGTGCTGCTGCTGGCCCACAACTGGGCCGACTGGGACGAGACGCGGCGCAGCTACGAGCTGATGGCGCGTCATGTTCATCCACACTTTCAGCGCGGCTCCAACCGGATGCGCGTGCACAGTTACGACGATGCCAAGGTCAAGCACGAGACGGCCGGCATGGAATCGCAGGCGGCCGTCCAGGCGGCGATCGATCAGTACGCGGCGAAGAAGGGCGGCTAGAAAGATTAGGCGTCCGCCAGCTCTAGCCTTTTTTCAATTCGATCGAGGCGCGCATCAATTTTATCCATGCGCGTTGAATGTTCCGCCAGCGTCACCTGTCTCGGGGGCCATGAACGCCATCATATCCAAGACCACTGCGCTTCGCCAGCGGCGCCCCGCCAAGGAGACATAGGCGCAGTGGCTTGCCCCGGCGCTAGGCCATGCCTAGGGTTGGATCAGCGCAACTGGAACCGCCGCTATGGCCAAAATTCTCGCCCTCGACCAAGGCACAACTTCGAGCCGGGCCATCGTTTTCGACGAGGCCTTGAACCCGGTCGGGTTCGGGCAGCGCGAGTTTCCGCAGCACTTTCCGGCCCCGGGCTGGGTCGAGCACGATCCCGAGCACATCTGGTCGACGACAGTTGCGACGGCGCGCGAGGCGATCTCCAATGCCCGCACCATTGCCGCTGATATCGCAGCGGTGGGCATCTCCAACCAGCGCGAGACGTGCGTTGTGTGGGACCGCAAGTCGGGGCGGCCCATCCATCGCGCCATCGTCTGGCAGGACCGGCGCACGGCCGATGTCTGCCAGAAGCTCAAGGATGAGGGTTGCGAGCCCGGCGTCATCGCCAAGACGGGGTTGCTGCTCGATCCCTATTTCTCGGCGACCAAAATCGCGTGGCTGCTGGACAACATCAGCGGGGCGCGGGCGGCGGCCGACAAGGGGCAGCTCGCGTTCGGCACCATCGACAGCTTTCTGATCTGGCGGCTGACGGGCGGCAAGGTGCACGCCACCGACGCCACCAACGCGTCGCGCACGCTGCTGTTCGATATCCGCAAGGGTGAGTGGGACGATGAGCTGCTGCGTCTGTTTCGCGTGCCGCGCGGCCTGCTGCCGGAGGTGCGCGACTGCTCGGCTGATTTCGGCGCGATGGTGCCGACGATTTTGGGGGCGGCGCTGCCGATCCGCGGCGTGGCAGGTGACCAGCAGGCAGCCACCATCGGCCAGGCGTGCTTCTCGCCGGGGATGATGAAGGCGACGTATGGCACCGGTTGTTTTGCGCTTCTCAACACCGGTGCACAGCCGATCGTCTCGAGCAACCGCCTGCTGACCACCATCGCCTATCAACTCCGCGGGCAGCGCACGTATGCGCTCGAAGGCGCGATCTTCATTGCCGGCGCCGCGGTACAGTGGTTGCGCGATGGCCTGGGCATCATAACATCGGCGTCGCAGAGCGGCGACCTTGCCAGCAAGTCGGATCCGGCGCAGAGGGTGTACCTGGTTCCGGCGTTCGTCGGACTTGGCGCACCCTACTGGGAGCCACATGCGCGAGGCGCGCTGTTTGGCATGACGCGTGCAACCAGCGCCGCCGAGTTGGCGCGGGCCGCGCTCGAATCGGTATGTTATCAGACGCGCGACCTGACGGAAGCCATGCGCCGCGACTGGGCGTCTACAGGCGACATGGTGCTGCGTGTCGATGGGGGCATGGTGGCCAGCGATTGGACCATGCAGTGCCTGGCCGACATCCTCGATGCGCCGGTCGACCGGCCAACGGTGCTGGAGACCACCGCAATGGGCGCGGCGTGGCTCGCGGGCCAGCATACCGGCGTGCTGCCCGGCATGGGGGGGTTTTCGGAGCTGTGGAAGCTCAACACGCGGTTCACGCCGAAAATCGATGCAGGTGAACGCGAGTCGCGATACGCCGACTGGCAGCGTGCGGTGAGATCGGCCATCGCTTTTGCAAAGGAATGATGCATGGAAATCGCGAGTCTGACAGACCTGAGGCAGATCTACGAGCAACCGACCGAGCTCTCGGTGCGTAAGGAGCTCGACCATTGCGACAAGCACTGCCGCGACTTCATCGGCCGCTCGCCATTCGTCGCCGTATCGACGTCCGACGCTGATGGCTGGCCCGACGTGTCGCCGCGGGGCGATGCACCGGGGTTCATTTCGGTGGTCGAGGACAAGGTGCTGCACCTGCCGGATCGTCCGGGGAACAACCGGCTCGACAGTTTCCAGAACATTATCGCCAATCCCCGCATTGCCCTGCTGTTCCTGGTGCCGGGACGGCTCGAGACGCTGCGAGTCAACGGCACGGCGCGACTGCTGACGGACCCGGCGCTGCTGGCGAGGCATGCTGTGCGTAACAGGCCGGCGCGGGCGGTGGTGGAGATCACGGCGCGCAGCGTATACTTCCAGTGCGGTAAGGCGGTGGTGCGCTCGGCCGTATGGCAGAAGGAGAGGTGGCCGTCGCTCGACGGACTAGCGACCTTCGCGGAGGCGCTGGCGGATCAGATCAAGGGCATCGACAAGCCCGAGGTCGAGACGCGCCTGGAAACGTCTTATCGGGATAAGCTTTATTGAGGCAACGGCAGGCTGCGCGCGAAAGCGACGATGGCATCGCGGACGGCGGCCTCGTGGTCACGCTGCGGGGAGTGCCCGCAGTCGGCGAGCACCAGGCGCTGCGTGGGGCCCCGGCTCCGAGAGGCAATGCGGTCGATGTGCTCCAAGGTGCCGTACTCGTCGTCCTCACCCTGGATCAACAGCGCGGGGGCGGTGAGACGTCCGGCGAGATACTCGATCGACCAGGCGCGGAACTCCGGCAGAAGCCACGTGTCGGCCCAGCCGAGAAACGCATCATCGACGTGCGCGTGATATTTCGTGAGGCGCTGCTTCAGCCCCTTGGTTTCGTAGGTGGCGCGGACGCGCGCGATGCTCTCGATGCAGATGTCCTCAACGAAAACATGCGGCGCCATGAGGACGAGACCCGCGACGGGCCGGCCAGACTGAGCGGCGTGGATGAGCGCAATGGAAGCGCCGTCCGAATGGCCGATGAGCAGAGGATTCTCGATGCCGAAACTGTCGAGCAGGGCCGGTAGCACGTCCAGCGCTTCCTCGTGCATGAACTCGACGGTGCGTGGCTTCTGCAGGCCGTCTGACTGGCCGTAACCGAAACGCGAATAGACGAGCGCTCGCGTCCCGGTCTCCCGCGCGACCTGATCGGGAAAGTCGCGCCACAATGTCGCGCAGCCTAATCCTTCGTGCAGGAAAACCAGCGGCGGATGCCTCGCGGCATCTCCGAGCACCATGCGATACTCGATGTTTCCGGCATTAACCGTCGTGCTTGGCATGCGTTCTCCCGGCATCTTCATGGCGCCTGATTCCGCTGCGATCAACCATATGCAACGCTAACGTTGGCGGCACGGGTTGATCTGACAACTATAATGGGCCATGTAGCCGGCACACGAGCCGAGGGCCCGTGATTCCCCACTGCTCTAGCATGGAGACGTTGCCGACCTTGTTTCGTATCCGTGCGCTTGTTGGACGTGGGTCTGCAGCGTTGTTGCTGGCCGTCGCCCTGACAGATGCTGCTGCCGCAACTGCCGTGACCCGCGTCGAGGTGCAGGCGACGGCGGACGAAGGCAACCTCGTGCCGCAGCTCTCGCACTTTCTCGACCGGCTGATGCATGCGGAATCGGGTGGGCGTGATGCAGCCGCCAATCCGCGGTCGTCGGCCCTCGGGCCGTTCCAGTTCATCAAGTCGACGTTCATCTCGATTGCGCGGCGGCATTTTCCGGCCGAAGTCGCGGAGCTCAATGATGCGGAGGTTCTGGCGCTACGGACGACACGCTCGTTTGCGCGTGCGGCTGCGGCGATCTTCACGCTGCAAAATGCTGCCTATCTGAACAGCCAGGGGTTGCCGCCGACGCTGCCGCATCTGCGCCTGGCGTTCCTGCTCGGGCCGACGGGTGCGGCACGGGTGCTGCAGGCCCAGCCGCAGGCGCGTCTGTCGTCGATCGTGGGGCCGGGCGTGATCGGGGCCAATCCGTTCATGGTCGGGGTCAGTGCCAGTGGGCTCGTTGCGCGCGCGACGCGCGACATTTACGGGCCGAAGGCCGCTCCGGCGCCGCGTGCGATCGCCGTCAGGCCGGATCCGCAGCCGAGGCCGGCCGCGCGCGCCCGGGCCGGTGCTCAGGCCGTGGCGATGACCGTCAAGTGCAATCAGAAGCTGGTGAGTTGCCAGCGCTGGGTTGCGCTCAAGCAGGCGCAGGGAACGCGCAACGCCCAGGCGGCGGCCAAGCGCAAGACCGGTGCGGTGCCTAAACTCCGAGGTGCCGGTGCATGAGATCGGGATCCGCCTGAAGCTCGGCCGGGGAGCCTTCAAAGGCAATTTCACCTTTGACGAGAACGACGATGCGGTCGGCGACGGCGGCAACATCGGAAACAGACTTATCGACGACGAGGGTGGCGATGCCGGAATCGCGGATCAGCCGGACCGTGCGCCAGATTTCCTCGCGCACGATTGGGGCCAGGCCTTCGGTCGCTTCGTCGAGGATGAGGAGTCGCGGATTGGTGAGCAGCGCGCGGGCGACCGCCAGCATCTGCTGTTCGCCGCCCGAGAGCTGTGCGCCAGAGTGGTCGAGGCGCTGGGCGAGGCGCGGGAAAAGTTCCAGGACGCGCGGCACTGTCCAGTCCGTGCGGCCGTCGGCGCCCGGCCGCGCGGCGACGGCCAGATGTTCCGCAACACTCAGGCTGGCGAAGATGCCTCGCCCCTCCGGCACATAGGCGAGGCCGGCGCGGGCACGCAGGAAGGCAGGGTCGTCCGTGGCATCGCGGCCGTCGATCCAGAGGCGGCCTCTGCGCGGCGAGACGAGGCCCATGATGGAACGGATGAGGGTGGTCTTGCCCATGCCGTTGCGGCCCATGAGCCCAATGCTCTCTCGCGTGGCGATGGCGAGGGAGACCCCGCGCAGAATATGACTCTGGGCGTA
>CADEFX010000025.1:21015-31040 GCA_902826715.1 uncultured Hyphomicrobiales bacterium
CGACCCGCAGGAGATGAGGCTCCTCGCTCACGCCGCGCCACCGAGATAGGCGCTCTGGACGGCGACGTTGGCGCGGATGGTTTCGGGCTTGCCGTCGGCCAGCACGGCGCCGTCGACCATCACGGTCATCCAGTCGGCGACGGCGAACACGAAATCCATGTCGTGCTCGATGAGCAGGACGGCGTGGTCCTGCGCCAGCGACTTCAACAGAAGCAGCATGCGTTCGGATTCCTCAGGTCCTATACCGGCCATCGGTTCGTCGAGGAGCAGCACCTGCGGCGTGCCGGCAATCGCCATGGCGATCTCGAGCTGGCGCTGATGGCCGTGCGACAGGGTTCCGGCGATCTGGTCGCGCACGCCGGCAAGGCCGATGCGGGCGAGCACGGCGTCGGCGCGGTCGATGAGGTCCCGCGCCTTGCCAGCCGATCGGAAGAGGCCACTCGCTTGGGCGTGTCGCGCCTGGATGCCGAGGCGGACATTCTCCAGCACGGACGCGGGGCCGAGCAAATTCGTGCGTTGGAACGAGCGGCCGATGCCTAGGTGCGCCATGCGCCACGATGGCTCGCCGGCGACGTCGCGACCCATCAGATTTATACGACCTGCGGTTGGTGCGAGCTCGCCTGACAGGAGATTCACCAGCGTGGACTTGCCGGCACCATTCGGGCCGATGACGGCATGCAGCTCGCGCCGGTGCAGGGCGATCGATACGTCGCGCACGGCGGCAAGGCCGCCGAAGTTGCGCGTTAAGCCGTCGCTCGCCAGCACCGGTGCTGTTGTCGGCCGCGGATCAGTCATCGGCGCCGGCCTTGTGAGGTTCACTCTTGCGTTCGAGCCGGTGCCGCGACAGGCCTGTCAGTCCGCGCGGCAGCAGCAGAACGATGGCTAGGATGACCAGGCCTTCCACCAGCAGCGTGCGTTCGGGAAACCAGAGCGAGGCGACCTCGCGCAGCACGCCGACGTAGGCAAGTGCGCCGATGATGGGGCCGTGCAGCGTGGTCAGGCCGCCGAGCAGGATCATCAACAGGGCCTCGGCGGAGCGGTGCCAGCCGACGAGCTCCGGATTGACGAAACCGCGATGCATTGCCCACATGTGGCCGGCAACACCTGCCAGTATGCCGGCCAGCGCGAAGGCCGCGAGCTTGTAGCGGTAGGTGTCGTAGCCGAGCGCCTGCATGCGGTGCTCGTTGATGCGAATACCTTCGAGGACACGGCCGAACAGCGACCGCAGCAGGAGTGCGAGGCCGGTGTACATGGCGACGAGCAGCGCGAGAGAAACGTAATAGGCGATCAGGGGCCGCTGACGGCGCGGGAGGCTCAGCTCGTAGCCGAAGGCCGCCAGCACGGGTTTGGCCAGGAAGGCGCCATCGGTGCCGCCGCCGATCTTGGTGTCGTGAAACAGGAAGAAGATCATCTGGCCAAAGGCCAGCGTCACCATCAGGAAGAAGAAGCCTTTTGTGCGCAGCGACAGGGCGCCGACGACCAGCGAGGCAAGGGCCGCGGCCAGCACGGCGGCAGGCAGCGTCAGCCAGACCGGCAAAGCTCCGTTGGCGGGGGTGACGAGGTAGACGGTGTAGGCCGCCAGGCCGTAGAAGGCGCCATGCCCCAGACTGACGAGGCCCGTGCAGCCAACGAGAAGCTGCAAGCTGAGTGCAAGCATGGCGGCAATGAGCGCCGTCGTGCCGAGCTCGATGTAGTAAGGCGGAGCAATGAGCGGGAGGCACGCGAGCGCGGCGGCACCGGCGGCGAGCCCATACATGCCGAGCCGCGTCCGCGGCAGCAAGGTGCCGGCGCTGCTCATGCGCGTTGGCCGAACAGGCCGGAAGGCCGCCACAACAGGACAGCCGCCATCAGCACGTAGATCGCCAGTCCAGCCGCCTTGGGCACGTAGGCTTTGCCCAGGGTGTCGACGAGACCGATGACCAACGCGGCCCAGAAGGCGCCGGAGACGGACCCGAGCCCGCCGATGACGACGACGACAAAGGAGATGATGAGGAAGCCGTCGCCCATGCCGGGGTAGACGGAATAGAGCGGTGCGGCGAGCACGCCGGCGATCACGGCCAGGGATGTTCCGACGGCGAACACCGTGGCGTGGATACGGCGTGAGTCGATGCCGAGCACGTCCACCATCTCCGGCTTCTCGGCGGCGGCGCGGATAATGGCGCCGGTCTTGGTGCGCTCGATCCAGAAGAACAGCGTCGCGGCGAGGACGAGACACAAGGCAATCACAGCGAAGCGATAGGCCGAGTAAGCAAAGCCCGACGTAATCGGGATCGAGAAATCCAGTATGGCTGGCACCGGTACGGAATAGAAATCGTTGCCAACGAGGAGCGAGCGCGTTTCCTCGAACAGCAGGATCAGCGCGAACGTCAGCAGAACCTGGTCGAGATGGTCGCGCGTGTAGAAGCGGCGGAAGAGGCCGCGCTCAAGGATGAGGCCGAACAGCGCGCCGCCGGCTAGTCCGGCCGGCACGGCGAGCCATAGTGATCCGGTGGCCCGCGCAACAAGGAAGGCTGAATACGCACCCAGCATGAAGAGCGAGCCGTGCGCCAGATTGATGATGCCCATAACGCCGAAGATCAGCGTCAGGCCGCTGGCGATCAGGAACAGCAGCAACCCGTACTGAACTCCATTGAGGAGCTGTACCAGCAGGCTGGCGATATCCATGGTGGTCCTGGGCAGTGAGAGCAAAGGCTCGATTGGCGCTAGCGAATAGGGAGTAGCGAATAGAAGCTCATTCCCCAAGCCCTACTCGCTATTCGCTCTGCTCCCTACGCGCCGCATCTAGGCCAAGGTGCAGCCGGTGCCTGGGTCCGCCAGGTTTTCGGCGGCGACGCCGACGACCTTGTTCTCACCGCCCTGGACTTTGCGCAGATAGATATTCTGCGTCACGTTCTGCGATGGGGCCATGCTGATGGAGCCGCGCGGGCTGTCGATCTTGGCCGCGCGCATGGCTTTGTAGAGACCGGCCTCGTCGTCCATGTTGCCTTTGACAGCCTCCAGGCCAATGGCGAGAAGCTGGGCGGCGTCATAGCCCTGGACGGCGTAGACGTCGGCGTCGCGGCCGGCTTTGTCTTTGAAGGCCTTGCGGAAGGCAAGGTTCTTGGGATTGTCGAGGCCGTCGCCGTAATGCAGGGCTGTCTCGATGCCGTTGGCGGCATCACCCTGCGCCCCGAGCGTTCCCTCGGTGAGGAAGCCCGAGCCGCACAACGGCACTTTGATGCCGGCGGCCGCATATTCCTTGACGAACTGCACGGCTCCGCCGCCAGCGAAGAACGAGCCGACCACCTCGACGCCGAGATTGGGGATCTGAGCCAGCAATGGTTGGAAGTTGGTCTCGGGAAACTTCAGGGTCAACAGCTGCACGAGCTGGCCGCCGTGCTTTTCGAGACCTTGCTTGAAACCCTCGCCCGACTCCTGACCGGCGGCATAGTCCCAGGTCACCCAGGCGGCCTTCTTGATGCCGCGGCGGCCGAGCTCCAGACCCATGCCGTGCGCGGGCTGCCAGTTCGTGAATGAGGTGCGGAATACATTCTTGGCGCACTCGGCGCGGGTGACGACGTTGTTGCCGGCGTTGGGGATGATGGTGAGCGTGCCGCTTTCCTTGACGACCTTGTGAATGCCCATCTGTACGCCGGAATGGACGGTGCCGATAAGGACGTCAACTTGGTCGCGCTTGACGAGCCGGTCGGCGTTCTGCGGGCCGTTCTCGGGCTTGGATTCATCGTCCAGTTTGACGAACTGGATCTCGCGTCCGCCGAGCTTGCCGCCCTTCTCGGCTAACAGCGTCTCGACGGCGAAGGTGATGTTTTCACCCAATTTGGCGAAGGTGCCGGAGTAAGGAAGCATCAGTCCGACTTTGAGCGGCTTTGCCTGGGCGATGGCCCAGCCCGTGGGTACCCCCGTGCTCGCGGCCAAAGCGGCGGTGCCCTGCAACATGCGGCGGCGTGATATCCCGCCGAAACGACCCCTTGTCATGTGTCTCCTCCCTTCAGACTGGCCCCGTGGCCCTTCCCCAAGCGGCGGCACTATAGACGGTTTTTGTGGGTGTCGTGATCGACTTTGGGGGCATCCGCGGACGCGCAAAAGCGGACCGGGCTGTCGCCGTCTCGAGTTTTGTGACAAAATTTCGACTGATGGGGCCGCCACCGGTGGGCACCGTCGCAAAGGTGTCACCGGTCACCGCTAGAGAGCGGCCACGCAGTTGGATCAGGGAGGGAAGTTGTTCATGTCTTTCAGACACGTGCGCACCGGCATCGCGACCGGAACCTTGGCGGTGATGCTGGCGGGGGTGTCCGCGGGGTCAGCGCTCGCCCAGTCCGAGATAAACTGGTGGCACGCCATGACGGGCGCCAACAACGACGTCATCGTCAAGCTGGCCGAGGACTTCAACGCCTCGCAGAAGGAGTTCAAGGTCGTCCCGACCTACAAGGGCGGCTATGCCGATACGATGAACGCGGGTATCGCGGCCTTCCGTGCCGGCAACGCGCCCCACATCATGCAGGTGTTCGAGGTCGGCACGGCAACGATGATGTCGGCCGGCGGCGCCGTCAAGCCGGTGCACGTGCTGATGAAGGAGGCCGGCGAGGCGTTCGATCCGAACAATTATCTGTCGGCCATTACGGGCTACTACTCGACGACCAAGGGCGAGATGCTCTCGTTCCCCTTCAACTCGTCCAGCACCGTGATGTGGTACAACAAGGACGCTTTCAAAAAGGCAGGCCTTGATGCCGACAAGCCGCCGAAGACGTGGCCGGAGGTTTTCGAGGCTGCCAAGAAACTGAAGGCCTCCGGTCATCCCAATTGCGGCTTCGGCAATGCCTGGGTGACCTGGGTTAACGTCGAGCAGCTTTCCGCCTGGCACAACGTGCCGCTCGCCACCAAGGCCAACGGCATGGACGGCTTCGACACGGAGCTGAAGTTCAACAGCCCGCTGCACGTGAAGCATCTCGAGACGCTGGTCGAGTTGCAGAAGGACAAGACCTACGACTACTCCGGCCGCACCAACACGGGCGAAGGCCGGTTCACGTCGGGCGAGTGTCCAATCTTCATGACGTCTTCGGCGTTCTTCGGCAACGTGCGCGCCAACGCCAAGTTCGAGTTCGGCAATGCGCCGATGCCGTACTATCCCGAAGTCGCGGGCGCCCCGCAGAACTCGATCATCGGCGGCGCTTCACTGTGGGTGATGTCCGGCAAGAAGGCCGAGGAGTACAAAGGCGTAGCCAAGTTCTTCACGTTCCTGTCCGACACGGACAGGCAGGTCGAGGTGCACAAGAAGTCGGGCTACCTACCGATCACGAAGGCGGCTTACCAGAAGACGAAAGACTCGGGCTATTACAAGGAATTTCCGTACCTGGAGACGCCGTTGCTGGAGCTAACCAACAAGGAGCCGACCGAGAACTCGCGAGGCTTGAGGCTCGGCAACATGGTGCAGCTGCGCGATGTGTGGGCCGAGGAGTTCGAGGCGGCGCTGGCCGGCAAGAAGCCGGCCAAGCAGGCGCTGGATGACGCCGTATCGCGCGGCAACACGATGTTGCGCCAGTTCGAGCGATCGGTGTCGCGGTAACCCGTTTGTCGATCATGGCCGGCCCTCTATCCGGCAACGGGTGCGGGGCCGGGGCTTTTCATGGCTCCTCGCATTGGGATCATAGGTGGTGGCATCGGCGGCCTGACGCTGGCTCTGGCGTTGCGCCGCCGCGGATTGACGGCCGACGTCTTTGAGCAGGCATCGGAGCTGCGGGAAATTGGCGCGGCGGTCGCATTGTCCGCCAACGCCACCCGAGAGCTCGAACGCCTGGGTTGCCTCGATGCGATCGCTGCGCTGTCCTGCCAACCGAGCGAGCTCATATGGCGCGGCTGGACTGACGATGGCCGCGTCGCGGCTTTTCCGGTCGCGAGAGACGGTGCCTATCGGGCGCGTTTCGGCGCCCCCTATTTCGGTATTCATCGAGCGGATCTGCAGCGCGTGCTGGGCACAGCGCATGGACCTGACAGGTTGCACCTCGGGCATCGGCTCCTGGCGCTCGTGCCTGAGGGCGATGCCATCGTCCTCCAATTCGCCAACGGACATACTACGCGGGTCGACGTCCTCGTCGGAGCTGACGGAGTGCGCTCGCAGGTCCGCCAGTTCGTTGCGGGCGAGGAGCGTGCGGCCTATTCGGGCACGAGCGCCTTCCGCGGCATCGTTCCGGTGCGCGACCTGCCGTCGCTGCCCGATCCGCAAGCGCTGCAATTTTGGATGGGGCCAAACGCCCATCTGCTGCACTACGCGATCGGCCCATCGGGTAAGGACGTGAATTTCTTCGCCGTCGTCGAGGGTCCCGAACGGTGGGCGCACGAGACATGGACCGCGCCGGCGGCACCGGATGAGGCCACAGTGGCCTTTGCGGGCTGGCATCCAGCCGTCGTCGAGATGGTGTCCGCCGTTCCGCACAAGGTGCGCTGGGGACTGTTCACTGTTCGCCCACTGCAAACTTGGTGCCGGGGGCGCGCCGTGCTGCTGGGCGACGCGGCGCACGGGATGCTGCCGCATCATGGGCAGGGCGCCAATACGACAATCGAGGATTCGATCACTCTCGCCGAGCTGCTGCCGGCACGGTTGCAGGATTTCGAAGCGGCCATGCAGCGCTACCAGATGCTCAGGCGCGCGCGCACGCGCATCATCCAACGCAGCTCGCGCGCGACCAACGCGTCGCTGCATCTGCCGGACAACGCCGTCGCCGGCCGCAGCGCACGGTTGGCGCGGTTTCCCGAGCGGTTTGGCTGGATACACGAATTCGACGCCCTTAAAGACGTAACTTCGCGGGCCGCCTCTGTCCTTACCGTCCGGCAAAAAGCCTGGTCCCTTGGCCATGCGGCGGACACCGTGGCGGATTGAGGGGCCGATGAGGGATCAGAGCGGGAAACTGAAGTCGCTGGTACCGATGCTGTCGGTGGTGGATCTCGGGCGTACGATCGCTTTTTATTGCGATGAGCTGGGATTTCGCTGCACGGGGAAGTTTGGCGATCCGGAGCCGGTGTGGTGTTACCTGGAGCGCGACGGCGTTTCGCTGATGTTCAACCAGCCGCCCGCAGCGGAAATGGCCGAGCTGCCGCGCCGGGCCAAGGACTTCCAGATCTACTATGTCTATCCCGAAGACGTCGCGGCGTTGCATCAGGCGTGGAGGCAGAAGGGCCTTCCCGTCGGCGACCTGCGCGTGACAGAGTACCGGATGCGTGAATTCGAGCTGCGCGATCCGGACGGGTATTGGCTGTGGTTCGGCCAACAGACCGGCGATCCGCCGACGGTGCAGGACTAAGGCGCGGGCCACGGGGATACATGGAAAAGCGTGCGATCTTTGGAGGGCTGGCGCTGCCGTTTCTGCTGCTGGCGCCGCAGCTTCTCGTGACGTTCGTGTTCTTCTACTGGCCGGCGTCACAGGCCGTGTGGCAGTCGTTCCTGCTTCAGGACGCGTTCGGGCTGCGCACCGATTTCGTGTGGTTCGAGAACTACCGTGAGCTGCTGAAGAACCCCGACTACTACCAAGCGATGGGCAACACGTTCGTGTTCGCGGTTGCGGTGACCGTGCTGTCACTGTCGATCGCGCTGTTCCTGGCGACGCAGGCCGACAAGCACATCAAGGGCGCGGGCGTCTACAAGACGCTGCTGATCTGGCCCTATGCGGTAGCGCCGGCGATCGCGGGCGTGCTGTGGCTGTTCATGTTCCAGCCGTCGCTCGGGATCGTGGCGCGGGGTTTGCGCTCGCTGGGCATGGATTGGAATCCGTTGCTCAACGGCACGCACGCGATGACCCTTGTCATCATGGCCGCGACCTGGAAGCAGATCAGCTACAACTTCCTGTTTTTCCTGGCGGGGCTGCAGTCGATTCCGAAGTCGGTGTATGAGGCCGCGGCGATCGATGGTGCAAGGCCGCTCAGGCGCTTCTGGACGCTGACGTTCCCGTTGCTGTCGCCGACGGCGTTCTTCCTGCTGGTGGTGAATATCGTCTACGTGTTCTTCGATACGTTCGGCATCATCGACGCGGTGACCGGCGGCGGCCCGGCGAAGGCAACCGAGACGCTCGTCTACAAGGTGTACCAGGACGGACGGCTCGGTGGCGACCTCGGCGGGTCGGCGGCGCAGTCGGTGATCCTGATGATCATCGTCGTGGCGCTGACGGCGGTGCAGTTCCGCTATATCGATCGCAAGGTGAACTACTGATGCCGCACTCCGTGATGTGGAAGGAGCTGACCGCGGCCGAGTTGCGCGACAAGGCGCAGGCCGGCGCCATCGTGCTGCTGCCGGTGGCGTCCATGGAGCAACACGGTCCGCACCTGCCGGTGGGCGTCGATACGATCCTGTGCGAGGCGGTGTGCAAGGCGGCGGCGGAGGCGATCGCCGGCGAGACGCCGGTTGTGGTGGCGCCGACACTTTGGTGTGGACTGGCCGAGCATCACATGGCCTACGGCGGCACGTTCACGTTCGATGTTCCAACGTATCAAACGGTGCTGCTGGCGTTCTTGGACAGCATCGGGCGGCATGGCTTCAAGCGTGTGCTGATCGTCAACGGCCATGGCGGCAACATCAGTGCGCTGGCGGCGTTCCTGCCGGATTTGGTTCAGGTGACGGGATTGAAGATCTGTGCCACGACCTATTTCGAGCTGGCCCAGCCGGAGATCGCCAAGATCCTCGAGGATCAGGATCGCGTGCGGCACGCCTGCGAGGGCGAGACCTCCCTGATGATGGTGGTGGCGCCGGACCTGGTGCGGCGGGACAAGCTGCCGGACGCGCATGGGCCGGCACATTCGACGCCGCGGCCGCTGGGCGTGGCGCGCTCGCGGTCGTTCCGCGATTTCTCGGCGTCGGGCGTCGTGGGCGATGCGCGCAAGGCAACGCCGGAGAAGGGCGAAAAGATGCTCGCCGCATGCCGCGATGCCATCGTCGCGGTTCTGCGCAGCGACGAGGCGTGGTCATGAGCCTCAACAGCCTCTCCACCTCTCCCACATGCGTTCCCGGAAGCGGCGCGGTCCGGGCGGAGCACGGCTCCGCCGTGACGTCGCTATCCGGGATCTTTCCCCGTGCGGTAGAGCACCGTGCATCTCATAATCGAGAAAGGCCCCGGCTCATTCGCGTCTCCGACGCGATGGCCGGGGACGCAGAAGGATGGGTTTGGGTGGTTTGCAGGCTGACATCGGTACGCACGGCAGGAGAGGCTTGAGCCGATGGTCGAGCATCGCCCGCTGCGGAACTTGCTGGCACATCTGGCGCTGTGCATCGGCGTCTTCATCCTGGCGTTTCCGGTCTACCTGACCTTCGTCGGCTCGACGCACCCGCAAAGCGTGATCGCCAACGGACAAATGCCGATCACGCCGGGGCCGCTGTTCTTCGAGACCTACTGGAAGACGATCTTCGTCGGCACCAGCGGCACGACGCGCGAGCCGGTCGGCACCATGCTGCTGAACAGCTTCATCATGGCATCGGTGATCGCCATCGGCAAAATCACGATCTCCATCATCTCGGCGTTTGCCGTGGTCTACTTCAAGTTTCCGTTCCGCATGGCGGCGTTCTGGGCGATCTTCATGACGCTGATGCTGCCCGTCGAAGTGCGCATCTATCCCACCTACAAGATCGCGTCCGATCTCGGCATGCTCGACAGCTACGCGGGCCTCACCATTCCGTTGATCGCCTCGGCGACGGCGACGTTGTTCTTCCGGCAGTTCTTCCTCACCATTCCTGATGAATTGGTGGAGGCGTCGAAGCTCGACGGCGCGGGGCCGCTCAAATTCTTCTGGGATACGGTGCTGCCGCTGTCGCGCACCAACATCGCGGCGCTGTTTGTCATCCTCTTCATCTACGGCTGGAACCAGTACCTGTGGCCGCTTCTGATCACGACGCGCGACGACATGCAGACCATCGTCATCGGCATCAAGAAGATGATCGTCACGGCCGATGCGCTGACGGAGTGGAACGTCGTCATGGCGACCGCGATGCTCGCCATGCTGCCGCCGGTGGCGGTGGTGATCCTGATGCAGCGCTGGTTCGTGAAGGG
>CADEFX010000026.1:0-20180 GCA_902826715.1 uncultured Hyphomicrobiales bacterium
CCGCGCAGCCAATGCCTATCACACCAACGGATTCGGGCAGCCCATGCTGGTGGGAAGCACCGACACGGTGAAGGCCAACATCCAAAAGCTGGGCATTCGGCTCAAGAGCGAATTCGCGCTGCTCGACACACGCACGTCACCCTATACGGAGCAATTCGCAGATTATCTCTACGCCCGCCTGCAGCGGCACGGCTATCTGCGCCGCGATTGCCTGCGCCTCGTCCTCAACGAGCGCAATATCTTCGCGGCGCTGATGGTTGCGCACGGTTATGCCGACGCGATGGTCTCAGGCGCCACACGCAACTGGACGAACGTCTACAACGACGTCCGCCGTGTGCTCGACCCGAGCACGGGACGCAACGTCATTGGCGTGACGCTGGCTCTGTGTCGCGGCCGCGCGGTTCTCATCGCCGACACCAGCGTCCACGACATGCCGAGCTCACACGAAATTGCCGACATCGCCGTCGAGGCTGCCCGTGCCGCGCGCCGGTTTGGCATGGAGCCGCGCGTCGCGCTCCTCGCCTATTCGTCGTTCGGGCATCCGCGAGGCGAACGTTCCGACGAGGTGCGCAAGGCCGTGGACATCCTCGATCAGCGGAAAGTCGACTTCGAGTACGACGGGGACATGGCCGCAGACGTGGCGCTCAACGGCGCCGTGCGCGAGCTCTACCCCTTCTGCCGGCTGACCGACAACGCCAACGTCCTCATCATGCCGGCGTTTCACGCCGCCTCGATCTCGACCAAGATGCTGAAGGAGCTGGGCGCCGCCACCACCATCGGCCCGATTCTGGTCGGGTTGGATCACTCGGTCCAGATCTGCCCGCTGGGCGCGATGGATGTCGATATCCTCAACCTAGCGGCTCTCGCCGCGTTCGGCATCGGCAAATGACCTAGAGCTTCCATGTGAGGCGATCGCGCTCTAGGCGGCGAAAGTTCTTTTTGATCCTGGCGCTGAGGGTGAACGCTCATCGCCGCACCACTTGTGGAGCAGCGCCTCGATCTCAGAACGCTCGAAGGGCTTTGCGAGATAGTCGTCGAGCCCTGCATCGAGGCAACGCTGTCTGTCCTCGGCGAACGCATTGGCCGTCAATGCGGCGATGGGCGGGTGCTCGCGATTGGCCGCACCATATATACCCCGGATCAGACGGGCAGCCTCGAAGCCGTCGATGTCCGGCATGTGGACATCCATCAAAATGAGATCGAAGTCAGGCTTCGTGCCCTGGCTTGCTAGCGTGCAGGCCGCAACAGCCTCGCGCGCATGCTGGGCCACGGTGACGTCGCAGCCGAGCTTCTCTAACATGCGCTGAGCCACCAGCGCATTGATATCGTTGTCATCGACGATAAGCACGCGACGCTGCTGCGCCGCCTTGTCCTGGCGAACGCCCATTATTGTGGTGGTCCGCTCGTCGGCGTGACTCGGGTGAACCGGGTCGGTCCCGAGAAGATACGTAACAAGCGATACCGGCCGTACAGGCCGGATGACATAGGCGTTGAAGCCGGCTTCGCGAAACGGCGTAAGCGTGGTTCGGCCTGACATGCCGATGAGGATGACGGCCCGTAACCGATGGGCACTTCGCGTTTGCGCGTAAGCCAGCAGTTCGCCCGCCCGCTCCACGCCGAGATTGGCATCCACAAGCACGACATCGAATGGGACGTCGCACCGCGCACGGTCGATAACCCCTTCCGCGTCCAAATCAGACGTCGCGACTGCAGAAACACCGATCGCATGCAGGGTCTCGCCCAGGATCTGCCGCTCGGCACCCTCCTCAAGCACGATGAGGACGCGCTTGCGCGCGATAGCCTCCGCAGGCCTTGCCAGCACCGGGCGCGAGCCCGCCACCGCCTGCAGCATCATGCGCGCCACAAATGTCGATCCGGAGCCGCGGCTGCTGTCGACCTCAATGTCACCACCCATGGCGCGCGCTAGGCGACGCGATATCGCAAGCCCCAGGCCGGTGCCACCGGGTTTCCTGCTCGTGACGTTGTCGTTCTGCTCGAACTCGACGAACAGTGACGGCATCTCCTCCGGGCCGATGCCGGGACCGGTATCGGACACTGCGATTGCCAACTCCACGTTGGCAGTCGTTGGCGGAGGCACTGTGCCGGACGTGCGGCCCTCGACGCGCACGGCCACACCGCCCACCTGTGTGAACTTGATGGCGTTGCCTACAAGATTGAGCAAGATCTGGCGAACGCGTGCCGCATCGCCACAAACACGGCGGGGCAAATCCGGATCGCATCGCCACGCCAGCTCAAGCCCCTTCTCGTGAGCCTTTGGAGCCATAAGCTCGATAACGCTCTGAATGCATTCGTCGAGATTGAAGGGCTGCGCGTTGATTTCGAGCTTGCCTGCCTCGATCTTGGAGAAATCCAGAATCTCGTCGATGAGGCCCAGCAGCGTTCTGGCGGAGCGATCGACGGCTGCTGCATAGGCGCGCTGCTCCGCCGAAAGATCCGTATCGAGCATCAGCGCGGACATGCCGAGGATACCGTTCATCGGCGTCCGGATTTCGTGACTCATGGCTGCGAGGAATCGCGACTTGGCCTGGCTCGCGGCCTGCGCCTGATCGCGCGCCGCCGCAAGCTCCAGCTGCTGAGCACGTTGCTCGGTGATGTCCCGGCCGATGCATTGCACTTCTGGAACGGCGCCATCTGCCGCGTCCGTCAGATAGCATTCAAAGGTAAACCAGCGGGGCCCCGCCGCTGTCGCAAGCTTCTGTTCGTACCGGCACCGGTTCGCACCGTCCTCGCTGCTCAGCACAGGTGCAGCCGGCCCGTCGAGGTGCACAGGGTCGAAGGCGGTGCCGATCACCACTTCCGACGCGACACCGAACGTGTTGCAGAAAGCGTGGTTCACGAACGTCAGGGTGCTGTCGAGGGAGCGCCGGAAAATGATCTCGGTCTGGCTATCCAGAAGTCCGCGGTAGCGCGCCTCATTGTCGCGCAGCTCCCACTGCAGGTCCTTCAGGCGCTCGATATCACTTTCGAGGCGCTTCTGCGCCACACGCGACCGGTCAAGCTCGCGGGATGGCGAAACGGGTTCGCGTGCGCGCGCAGCCGCACCGGCGGCTCGCCCAAGCACGCTCGTTACAGAACGCGAAATCGCCCGAGCTAAGCTCGCAATACCGCTGGAATAGGTCACCCGACGCCACGACCCGAAACCTGTTTCTTGTTGACTCCATCAAAACACATCAGACTTGAAAAATATTTATCGGCTTGGGTTAGTGTTACGCCTCGCTTAAGACATGCACCGAGGCGAGAAACACCCGCTGGATCAAAGCAATAGACGACGCCAGGAGACGCCATGGGCCCGCTCAAAGGTTTACGCATTATCGAAATGGCGGGCATTGGCCCGGCTCCGTTCTGCGGCATGCTGCTCTCCGACATGGGAGCGGAAGTGATCCGCGTCGACCGGCGCGAAAAAGCCGACCTGGGACTCCCGGGGAAGGAGCCGAAATTCGACGTGCTGCATCGCGGCCGCAAGTCGGTCGCGGTCGACGTCAAGAGCGACGCTGGACGGGACGTCGTGCGCAAGCTCGTGGCCAAGGGCGATGCGTTGATCGAAGGCTTCCGGCCGGGGGTGATGGAGCGGCTTGGCCTCGGCCCCGACGACCTGCTCGCCGTCAACCCGCGCCTGGTGTTCGGGCGCATGACGGGCTTCGGCCAGGACGGACCGATGGCACCACGCGCCGGCCACGACATCAACTACATCGCGCTGGCAGGCGTGCTGCACACCATTGGGCGCAAGGGCGAAGCGCCGATGCCGCCGCTCAATCTGGTGGGCGACTTTGGCGGGGGCGGCATGCTGCTGGGATTCGGCGTCGTCTGCGCGCTGCTCGAAGCGCAGCGCTCCGGCAAGGGCCAGGTTGTCGATGCGGCGATGGTGGACGGCGCGGCGACGCTCATGTCCGCCATTTACGGCTTCCGCGCGCAGGGCACCTGGAAAGACGAGCGCGGCGTCAATGTTCTCGACACCGGCGCTCCCTACTATAATGTGTATGAGACGCGCGACGGCAAATGGGTGTCGATCGGCTCCATCGAGAAGCGGTTCTACGAGGATCTGCTGAGCCGCCTCGGCCTCGCCGGCGAGAAGCTGCCCGCCCAGCACGACGAAAGCGGCTGGCCCAAGCTGGCGCAGCGCTTTGCCGAAGCCTTCCGCACCAAGACCCGCGCCGAATGGGAGAAAGTCTTCGAGGGCAGCGATGCCTGCTTCGCCCCGGTGCTCTCCATGGGCGAGGTCGCGGCCTATCCTCACAATGCCCAACGCAAGGCCTTTGTCTCGCGCGACGGCGTGGTGCAGCCGGCGCCGGCGCCGCGCTTTAGCCGCACCCAGCCGGAGATGGGCGCCGTCCCACAGGAGCCGGGCGTCGATACCGACGCCGTGCTTGCCGAGTTCGGCTTCGCCGCCGGTGAGATTGCGGATCTGCGAAAGCGCGGTATCGTCGGTCCGGCCTGAGAATAAGAGAACCCACCATGGACGCCAGCCTGACGCCCGAGCAGCGCGAGATCCGCGAGGCCATCTTCAAGATCTGCGCCCGCTTCGGCGACGAGTACTGGCTGAAGAAGGACAAGGAAGGAGGGTTTCCCTTCGATTTTCACGAGGCGCTGGCGGCCGACGGCTGGCTCGGCATTGCCATGCCGGAGGAATTCGGCGGCTCAGGCCTCGGCGTCACCGAGGCGGCGCTGATGATGCAGACGATCGCCGAGTCGGGCGCGGGCATGCAGGGCGCATCTGCTGTGCACATGAACATCTTCGGCCTCAATCCGGTCGTCGTGTTCGGCACCGACGAGCAAAAGCGCCGCTTCCTGCCGCCGCTGATCGCCGGCAAGGAGAAGTCCTGTTTCGCTGTCACCGAGCCCAACGTCGGGCTCGACACCACGCGTCTCAAGACCAAGGCGGTGCGTGAGGGCAATCGCTATCGCGTCGACGGCCGCAAGATCTGGATCTCCACGGCTCAAGTGGCGGACAAGGTGCTGCTACTGGCACGTACGACACCATTGGAAGAGGTCAAGCGCCCGACCGAAGGCCTCTCACTCTTCTACACGACGCTCGATCGCACCTACATCGACGCGCGCGAGATCGACAAGATGGGCCGAAAGGCTGTCGACTCCAACGAGCTGTTCATCGACGGGCTGCCCGTGCCGCTGGAAGACCGCATCGGCGAGGAAGGCCAGGGCTTCAAGTACATTCTCCACGGCATGAACCCCGAGCGCATCCTGATTGCCGCCGAGGCCGTCGGCATCGGCCGCGTGGCGATCCAGCGAGCGTCGCAATACGCCAAGGATCGCGTCGTGTTCGGCCGCCCGATCGGACAAAATCAAGGGATACAGCATCCGCTCGCAAAGGCTTGGATGAACCTCGAAGCCGCCAATCTCATGGTCTTCAAGGCAGCCGCGCTCTACGACCGGGGCGAGCCCTGCGGCATCGAGGCCAACGCCGCCAAGTATCTCGCGGGCGAAGCCGGATTCGAGGCCTGCGAGACCGCGGTCATGACCCACGGCGGCATGGGCTACGCCAAGGAGTTTCACGTGGAACGCTTTCTGCGCGAAGTCTTGATCACGCGCATTGCCCCCGTCTCGCGCGAGCTCATCCTCAGCCACGTGGCCGAGAAGGCCTTGGGCTTGCCGAAGTCCTACTGACCGACTGCAAAACGCGTTCATCTAAATCACTGAGCGACAGGGACCCTCTCGATGCCTGCGGAGCATGAGCTGTCCTACCGCAATCGCGGCTGGCGCGTGGTTGCCGGCTGCTTCCTCATGGCGACGTTCGGCTGGGGGCTAGGCTTTTACGGCCAGAGCGTCTATCTGGTTGAGCTGACGCGCCTGCACGGCTGGCCGGCGGGCGCCATCTCGACCGCAAGCACGCTGTACTATCTGGTCAGCGCCCTTCTCGTCGTGTTCGTCAGTGATGCCATCCGCTGGTTTGGCCCGCAGCCCGTGGTGCTGGTAGGCATCGCGTCGTTCGTCATATCCGCGACGGCGATCGGGTGCGCCACGTCCAAAGCGCACATCTTTGCCGCCTACCTCGTCATGTCGATCGGCTGGGCGACGCTCACGCTCGCTGCGATCACCAACATCCTCAACCTGTGGTTCCAGGAAAAGCGCGGCCTCGCCATCAGCCTCGCGCTCAACGGTGCCAGCATGGGCGGCATCGTCGGCACGCCCCTCCTGATCTGGCTCACCAGCCTCTATGGTTTCCGCACGGCGATGGTAATTGCAGCCGCGGCGACAATCGTGGTGCTGCTCCCCGTCGCCATGCTCTGGATGGAACGGCCGCGTGCGGCGGCCGCCGGAGTTGACCCGCCAGCGGCCCCCGAAACGGCGGCATCGCTGCTCAAGCGCCGCGATCTGCTCGTCGGTCCGCATTTCTGGACCGTTGCGGCACCGTTCTGCCTCGGCCTCCTGGCGCAAGTTGGGTTCATCGTGCACCAGATCGCTTTTCTGGAGCCAACGCTCGGGCGTCACGGCGCCGGCATTGCCGTTGCCGTGACCACGATCATGGCCGTGGTCGGCCGCGTCGGCCTGGGCTTCATCATCGATCGGCTGGATCAGCGCCAGGTCACGGCCGTCTCGCTTGTCACGCAGGCCGTGGCGTTGCTCGTGATGACGATGACCGCATCGCCATGGCTCCTCTACGTGTGTTGCGCGATCTTCGGCTTTTCCGTCGGCAATCTCATCACGCTGCCCGCGCTCATCATTCAGCGCGAGTATGACGCGGCATCGTTCGGCATGTTGACCGCCCTCGTCGTTGCCATCGTGCAGGTCGCCTACTCCTTCGGCCCCGGCCTGCTCGGCATCCTGCGCGACCTGTCGGGCAGCTACGCCCTCCCGCTGGCCGTCTGCATGACACTGGAGCTTGCCGGCGCCATCGTCGTAATGTTGCCTGCCCTGCTGACCAAAGGGCTTCGAGAGGAACGCTCATGAAGCTGATGACATTCGCCAAGGATGGCCGCACTGCGCTCGGGCTCGTTGACGGGGATTCGGTCATCGACCTCGGCTCGGCAGATCCAAGCCTGCCTAGGGACATGCGCTCGCTCATCGAGGCTGGACCATCCGCGCCGGCCAACGTCCGGGCTGCTGCGGCCCGCGCACCCGCCGCCGCCAAGCACGCGCTCGCCAGCGTCACTCCCGCCTTGCCGATCGCAAAGCCGCCGAAGTTCGTCTGCGTCGGCCTCAACTACGCCGAGCACGCCAAGGAGGGCGGACATGGCATCCCGACCTATCCGTCGTTCTTTCTGCGCGTAAACTCCTCGCTCATCCCAGCCGGCGCCTCAGTCGTCAGACCGAAATGCTCGATACAGCTCGACTACGAGTGCGAGCTGACCATCGTCATCGGCAAAGGCGGGCGCCACATCCCGGAGGCCAAAGCCCTCGACCACGTGTTCGGCTACACGCTCTTCAACGACGTGTCCGTGCGCGACTACCAGCGCAAGACGTCGCAATGGACGGCCGGCAAGAATTTCGACGCGACTGGCCCCCTCGGCCCCCACATCGTCGCCGCCGATTCGCTGCCGCCCGGCGCCTCGGGGCTGCGCATCTCGACGCGCGTCAACGGCGAGACCATGCAGGATTCCAACACCAGCGACATGATCTTCTCGACGGCGCGCACCATCGCCATCCTCTCCGAGATCATGACGCTGGAGCCCGGCGATATGATCGCCACCGGCACGCCCTCAGGCGTCGCCCACGCTCGCAAGCCGCCCGCCTGGATGAAGGCCGGCGACACTGTCGAGGTCGAAGTCGAAGGCATTGGCGTGCTGCGCAATCCCGTCGTCGACGAGCAATAACTTCACCGGCCCGTCAATGGCTCGGGTCCCCATGAAAACAGCGGGCGGCCGCCGTCCTTGCCGATGACGACCACTTCTTCGACCCACAGCCGATCATGCTCGCCTCCGGGATAGAGCAGATGCACCGGCGCGACCATGCCCTCCTCCAGCACCCAATCGCCGTTCGGCCGCCCGCCCGCCGTCCTCAGCTCGAGCTCCATGGGCGAAAGCCCAAGCCCATGGAAGAAGATGAGCGCCGTGTTGGCATCGGGGACGCCCGCCTTGCGATAGGCCTCGCGTGCCTTGCCCTGCAGCTCGCTGATCCTGGCACCCGGACGCATCTCCTTCAGCAGGGTCTCGGAAACGGCGTTGGTCGCGGCGGCGTAGCGTTTGGCCTCGCCCTGCGGTTGTCCGTCCACAACCCACGTCTTGCCGCCGTCCCAGCAATAGAGATCGATGGTGCCGTGACAGTCGAACATCACGTGCGTGCCCGCTCCGACCTCGTCGTCTTCGAAGCCCGACGACAGCATGATGGTCGGATCGGTGCCGCGCGGATGCCCCCAGACCATGCCGCCCGGGTCGCGCACAAAGCCGCCGAGGTCGACGGCCGCCTTGGCATAGGCCCTGTTGAGATCGCGCCACGTGGCGCCCTTGTCCCAGGAGGCCATGGTCGCCCGGATCGCAGCTTCATTGAGCCGCGTCGCGCGCGCCAGCAGCTCCAGCTCCGCCGGCGTCTTCACGGCGCGCGCGAACATCAGCGGATCATACCCGTCGGCGACTTCCATATCTTCGACGCCCAGCCGGACACCCACGCCCATGTCATCGAAGGCCACGCGGCCCTTGTCCAGCTTCAGCTCCTTCAGCGCGCCGCGCACGGCCGTTCCCATCTCGAACGCGTAGTTGCGACGCGACTTCTGCATCCACGCGAGATCCTTGGCATGCGGCGGGATGAACCGGTCGATGTCAGTCGCCCGCGCGGGCAGATCCATGCCCATCATCACCGCGCGATACGGCCGGATATCCTCGACCCACGTCGGCTGCCCCAGGAACGTGGCCAGATAGTAGTCGGCCACGACCATGATCGGATGTTCCGGCGTCTGCCGCGAAATGATGACCGCATACGGCCGCGGCTCGTCCGACTTGTGGGCGATGCCGTTGAAGCCGGTCAGGTAGAAGACATTGTTGGGCTGCGTCGCCACGATGCCGTCCAGCCCGCGCACCTCCATGGCATGCAGCAGCCGATCTAGATTGCAGAAGCGCTTGGGCAGCGGCTTGCGCTGGAAGTCTTTCGCGGTCGCCGTTTTCGCACTCGCCATGACGTTTCTCCCGATTTGTTTTGTCTAGAGCCAATTCCGTAAACCCGAAGCACTGCCTGACTCCCTCTCCCGTGGGAGAGGGCTGGGGTGAGGGGATACAAACTATCCGTCGATCCAACCCCTCACCCGGAACGCTACGCGTTCCGATCTCTCCCCATGGGCCCCATGGGCCCCATGGGGAGGTAAAAAGGCGCGCGATTGGAAAATGCTACTCGTGTCCTTCGCGTCCAACCATCAGCCGCAACGGCGTGTAGACCAGAACCGCTTCACCCTTCTGATTGATGATATTGTTGCGCGTACGCACGAGCCCGCGTCCGCCTTTCGATGCCGGCCGCTGCTCGATGACCTCGATCTCGACGTGAATCGTGTCGCCGGCAAATGTCGGTCCCTTCACGTCCATGTCCATGCCAAGAAAGGCGAGGCCGGTCCCCTGGATCGTGCCGAGCATGGTCAGGCCTTCGCCTAGTGCGTAGACCAGCGCGCCCGGTGCCAGCCGTCCCTTGATGGCGGAGTGCTCGCGCACATACTCCATGTCGGTGAACAGCACTTCGAGGAAGCCGGTGCACGAGATGAAGTTGACGATGTCGGTTTCCGTGATCGTGCGGCCATAGGTCTTGAATTTCGCGCCGACAGGCATGTCCTGCCAATACATGCCGTGACCGAGCAGCTTCATTTCCACTTTCTCCTGCCGTTGTCCCGCCGCGCCAGCTACAGCGAGCGCGCCACGATCTCCTTCATGATCTCCGTCGTCCCGGCGAAAATGCGGTGCACGCGCGCATCTGCGTAGGCGCGCGCGATGGGATACTCCAACATGAAACCGTAGCCGCCGTGCAGCTGCAGGCACACGTCGAGCACCTTGCCTTCGAGTTCCGTCAGCCACCACTTCTGCATCGCCGCCGTGGGCACGTCGAGCTCTCCGGCGATGTGCAGCTCCAAACACTTGTCGAGGAACACGCGCGCCACCTGGATCTCGGTTTTGATCTCGGCCAGCTTGAAGCGCGAATGCTGGAAGTCGGCGATCGCGCGGCCGAACGCCTTGCGGTCGCGCGTGTAGGCGAGCGTCCATTCCAGTGCCGCTTCCATAATGGCGACGGCGGCGACTCCCACGATCAGCCGCTCCTGGGGCAGCTCACGCATCAGATACTCGAAGCCGCGTCCCTCCTCGCCCAGCATGTTGGACGGAGGAACGCTCACATCCTCGAAGAACAGCTCCGACGTGTCCTGCGCCTTGTGACCGAGCTTCTCCAGATTCCGCCCGCGCTTGAAGCCCGCCCGCTCGGCCTCCACCAGCACCAGGCTGACGCCCTTGGCGCCTTCCTTGGGATCGGTCTTGCAGGCCACGATGACGAGATCGGCCAGCTGCCCATTGGTGATGAACGTCTTCTGCCCGTTGATGACGAGCTGGTTGCCCTTGGCGATCGCCGTTGTGCGCAGGCCCTGCAGGTCGCTGCCAGTGCCCGGCTCCGTCATGGCGATGGCCGTCACGACCTCGCCTTTGGCCATGCGCGGGAGCCACGTCCGCTTCTGCTCCTCGCTTCCATAATGCAGGATGTATGGCGCGACGATATCCGAGTGGAGCCGGAAGCCCGGCCCCGAATAAAGGCCCCGCGCCAGCTCCTCGATGACGATCGCGCTCATGAGAAAGTTGGCGCCGCCACCGCCGTACGCCTCCGGAATGCCGGTCAACAGCAGCCCGGCCTCGCCGGCCTTGCGCCAGACCTCGCGCGAGACAACGCCGTCCTTCTCCCACTGGTCGTGATGCGGTGCGATCTCGCGCTCGATGAAACCTTTCACGCTCTTGCGGAAGATTTCGTGCTCCTCGCCGAAAACAGTGCGCGGAATCGTCATGAGGTTCCTCGAGCGTACTCTTGATCGTTATCGCAAACCTTATCGGAACGGATGCGCGCCGGGCAGGGATTTTGTGGCACACTGCGCCGGTGACCCGACGCCCGGAGACACCATGCACTGCTTCACGACATTCCGCCCTCTGGCCACGGCAGCATTTGCTGCCGCGATCGTTTCAGGCTGCCTTTTCGCCCTAAGCCCGATTGGTATCGGTGCCATGCCAGCCGCTGCACAAAGCGAAGGCCGCCAGGCGCGCGACTTGGACCAATTGTTTGCCGATCTCAAGCAGGCGCCCACTCAGGCGGACGCCGACAAAATCGCCGGTCGCATCTGGGACATCTGGATGCGGTCCGGCCGCGATGACGTCGACGTCATGATGAGCCGCGTCGTCGCCAATGCGGCAGGCCAGCACTATGGCCTGGCCTTGCTGCTGCTCGACGAGGTGACGGACCTCGCGCCGAATTTCGCGGAGGCCTGGAACAAGCGGGCGGCCTTGCATTACCGCATGGGAGAATATGCCGGTGCCCTTGAAGATATCGGGAAGGCATTGAAGCTGGAGCCCCGTCACTTCGGCGCACTTGCGGTGCAATCGGCCATTCTCGCCGACATGTCGAAATGGACTGACGCGCTCGCGGCCTATCGGGCCGCGCTCGCCATAAACCCCCACCTCGCCTCGCGCCACAAGGTTCTGCCAGAGCTCGAGCGGCTGGCCACTAAAGCGCAATAGGGCGCCTAGCCCTTTCTGGCGCGCGCCAGATCGTTGACCGAAGTCGCAATCGCGGACAACGTCTTATCCACATCAGCCGGAGTGTGCGCGAGCGAGATGTAATACTTGCTCTCGCCCTTCAGAATGCCGCGCTCCAGCAGCGACGCGTTCATGCGCTTCTGCATGTCGGCATTGCCCCGCGCGGTGCCGCGGTAGTCGCTGATGTCGCCCTCTGCAAAAACGACATCGAACAGCGGATCTTCGCCGACCACCGTTGCCGGAATTCGCGCATCTTTCAGCATGCGCGTCAGGCCGTCTCTGATCTGCCGCCCTGTGGCGAAGATTTGCTCGTAGGCGCCGGGGCGCTTCAAAATCTCGAGCGTCTTCAATCCAGCCACGGACGCCACGGGATTGCCCGACAGCGTGCCGATCTGCACGGTGAACTCGTCCTCGGCCACCGCCGACTTGTCGAAGTGCTTCATGATGTCGGCGCGGCCCGCGATGGCGGCCAGCGGGAAGCCGCCGCCAATCACCTTGCCCAGCGTGCACAGATCCGGCGTCACGCCGTAGTACGTCTGCGCACCGCCGTACGCGAAGCGGAAGCCCGTCACCACCTCGTCGAAGATCAACGCAATGCCAGCCTCCTCCGTCACCTTGCGCAATCCCTCAAGGAACCCGGGTTTGGGCGGCAGCAAGCGCTGGAACGGCTCGACGATGATGCCCGCCAGCTCATCCTTGTGCTGGGCGACGAGGCTTTTCACGGCCTCCAGATCGTTGTACGGCGCCACCAGCATCTCGTCGCGCAACGATCGCGGAATGCCGGCCGAATCGGGAATGGGCTCGGGGAAGTTGCCCTGGCGCTTGGGCGCAAGGCTCATCAGCGCGTAATCGCTCATGCCGTGGTAGCCGCCCTCGAACTTCAGGATCTTGTCGCGCTTCTTCCAGGCGCGCACGACACGCATGGCGTAGAGATCGGCCTCCGATCCGGTCGAGACGAATCGCACCTTTTCCGCGCACGGCAAGGCGTCGACGATCTCAGCGGCGAGCGCGACGCCGTGCGGATTGTTGGTGAAGAACGTGGACCCGAGCAGGATCTGCTCCTGCACCGCGGCATTGACCTCCGGATGCGCATGGCCGACCAGCATCGGGCCCGAGCCAAGCAGGAAATCTATGTACTCGTTCCCGCTTACGTCCCACACGTGCCCGGCCTGCCCCCGCGCGATGACGATCTCGCTCGCGACATTGCCGAAGGTGCCGCCCGGCAGTACGCGGCGGGCCGTCTCGGCGATTCCACTCTCGGCGTCGCTGCTCAGGCGTTTGCTCATTTGCGGGCTCCCATGCGGTGACAGTTGGCTGGCCGGCAGCATAGACTGGCGAGCCGCCCGCTTGAATGCCATTCTTGCGTCGCCCCAGAAACTTGACCGAGGACCTGCCATGCCAGTCGTTGCCGCCGATCGCCTGAGAACCATCGTCGAGGCTTTGCTGCAAGCCTCCGGCACATCGGCGCAGGAAGCCGAAACCGTCGCGCGCTACTCGGTCGCCGCCAACCTCGCCGGGCACGATTCCCATGGCGTCATACAGATCCCGATCTACATCGACCGCATCGGCGTGGGCCACATCGTCCCGGGCGCACCCTTCGAGATCAAGCAAGAAAGCGCCACCACCACGGTGATCGACGGCAATTGGGGCTTCGGCTACGTCGTGGCCGATCGCGCCACGAAGCTGACCATAGAGAAGGCAAAGAAGTCCAACGTCGCCGCCACCACGATTCTGCGCCAGAGCCACGTAGGACGCGTCGCCGCTTATCCCCTTATGGCGGCCAAGGAAGGCCTGATCGCCATCATGACGGCGGACTCCGGCCGTTCGCCCAAGGCGGTGGCGCCATTCGGCGGGCGCGAGGCGCGGCTCGGCACCAATCCCATCTGCATCGCCATGCCGTCCGACCTCGACGGACCGTTCGTGCTGGATATGGCGACCTCCGCCGTCGCGGTCGGCAAGATCAAGCTCGCGCAAGCCAAAGGCACTAAAATTCCGGAAGGCTGGGTGGTCGACAAGCAGGGCCAACCTACGACCGACCCCTTCGAGTACGATCGCGGCGGCATTCTGCTCCCCCTCGGCGGATCGGAAGGCTACAAGGGCTACGGCATGTCGGCGATGGTCGAGGTCTTCTCCGGCCTCCTGCCTGGCCTGGGCTTCGGGGTCGAGCCCACGGGCCGCCACAACGACGGTTGCTTCCTGACGATGTTCAACGTCGAAGCCTTCCGCCCGCTGGCCACGTTCAAGAAGGAGGTGGCCGAATTCGCCGCCTACCTCAAGGCGACGCCCCCGGCCGAAGGCTTCAAGGAAGTGCTTTATCCCGGCGAGGTCGAGTGGCGTACCGAGCAGGCACGCCTGAAATCGGGCGTCGAGGTCGACGAAAAGACCTGGAAGAAGCTGCAGGAGATCGGCGCCAAGCACGGCATTGCCGATCAGGTCAAAGCGTAAGGGCGAGACACGCGTGCGTCCGGCGGCCAAGCTGCCGGACAACCACTACCAGTTGGCGCAAGCGTTGTACCTGCGTCGCCAATTTGCGCTGCCCGTTTGCCGCCACCGGCGGTATTCATACGAGCATGGCCGCACATAGGTGGAACCGCCGATCCCGGAAGCAGCCCGGTCCCGAATGGCCTGGTTGGCATCAAGGCGCTGCATCCGGCTCATCTCGATCTGGCGGCGATTGAGATCGCTACGGATGTTTCTTGCGGCTCTCGCCTGAGCCTCCGCGTTGACGCCTGCACGAACACCGTCGTTACGCGGCTGTGCCGAGACCGACGGCGCAAAGCTGAGGCCCAGCAGGACCGTACCCGTCGTCAGCGCCAGTATTTCTCTCATGGTCGTTCTCCATACCACGCGCGGCCCTAAGTTCGACGCGACCAGCGAGGCGGCAATCGGGGTTTCCCCAAGACATTGAACGTAATATCTCGCATTCAAATATCCAGACGCAGTCGCGTATCCTCGGAGCGAGCGAAGCACGGGAATGAGGGAAGGGTTTAGAACCGCTCCACCCACGGCCTGAGTTCCACCTCCAGAGACCAAGCCGAACGTGGCTGATGAATAACGTGGAGATATGTGGCGGCGATGGCGCCGGGATCGAGCAGACTATCGGGCTGTGCGCCGTCCCCTTCGACGCGGCCGCTGGCAATGCTGCGGACACCGCCATCGATGACGACGTGAGCGACGTGGATGCCTTTGGGACCGAGCTCGCGCGCCATCGACTGCGCCAAGCCGCGCAGCGCGAACTTGCCCATCGCAAACGGCGCCGACTGCGCGTAGCCCTTCACGCTGGCGGAGGCGCCGGTGAACAGGATGACACCGGCCTGCCGCTCCAGCATTCGCCGCGCCGCTTCCTGGCCGACGAGAAATCCGCCGTAGGCCGAGACCTGCAACGTGCGTGCGACATCGGCCGCATCGAGATCGACGAACGGCCCGCGCGTGCGAAAGCTGGCGTTGTAGAGCACCACATCCAGCGGCCCGAGGTCCTGCTCAGCCTTTGCGAACATGGCCTTGACCTGTCCGGCATCGGCCGCATCGACCTCGATCAGCGACGCCCCGGTATCAGCCGCAAGCGCCTTCAGCTTGTCCGTCCTGCGCGCTGCGAGCGCCACCTTGTACCCGTCGCGCGCCAGCGCACGGGCCACCGACGCACTGATGCCACTCCCTGCACCGACGATGAGAGCCGTACGCGCCATTGAGGCCTCCTTCTGGTTGGGCGTTGCCTAGTCGATAGCGGTAACAGTGAATCCGGCCTCGCGGAACAGCTCGACCAGCCCGAGCTTGCCCGGCAAATGCAGCGCACCCACGGCGATGAATGTGCCGCCCTCCCGCAGCAGTGGAACGGCCGCGTCGCGCATGCGCCGATTACGAACGCTGACCATCTGCTCCTCGAACGTCTTGAAGGCCTCGGGCGGGAAGCCGGCGCCGCGCGCCAGCTCCATCTGGAACGGCCAGATAATGCCAATGTCGCGGCTGAGATAGCGGCGCACCATCGTCTCCATCAGGTCATCCGCCCGGTCGTAGAACTTCAGGCTCATCTTCAGCATTTGCAGCTGGTCGCCCTCGGGCACCGCCGCAAGCGCGCGCATCTGGCCCTCCAGCGTTTCCAATCCGATCACGGGAATGCCGCGCTTTTTACCACCCTCGCCGAGACGCATATCGAGCGCTTGAAGTCCGGCGGCGGCGCGGCGGCGCTCGCAGGCGGGCAACGACAGCGATAGCGTCACGAGCCATGGCCTCAGCACTGTCGCGAGGTGGCGCGGTGTTCCATTCGCACCCAGAACGGACTGAACGATGCCGAACTCCTCGGCCGACAGCATGGTCTCGAGGTTACGGCCATCGGCAAACACGACCTGCTCACGCATGCCGGCAATCGCCTTAGCAAGGGTCTGCGGAGACAGATCGTCGATTTCGAGCGCGATCCGCCGGGCACCGTTCAGCGCTTCCGTCGTTTTTGGCGACAGCGCGTTCACGCGATCGTCCGTAAGATGAACGGTGCCGAACAGATAGGAGGGCACAACTGCGCCGGCAGCCTCGATCCGCCAAAGCAAAGCGCGGCCGTTGACTGTAGCTTCGGCGGCTGCAATCACGCGTTGATGCGCCTGCGCGTCGCCGGCCTCCAGTTCGGACAGCATATCCCGACCGGCACATGCGGGCGGGGCCGCCTGAGCCGCCAATCCGCCGGCCGCGATCGTGATTGCGGCGAAGACGGCAGGCCAAATCACAATACGACGACCCACTGATACCAGCTCCCGCGCAGCCAACCGGGGCTAAGTGTAATGGTAGCGTGGCAAGGCCGCATCAAGATGCTTCAGGAGGATCCCTTCCGCGCGGATGCGCCGCGTCATAGACCTCGAGCAGGCGCTCGCGGTCGACCTCGGTATAGAGCTGCGTCGTCGACAGGCTCGCATGGCCAAGCAACTCCTGGATCTGCCGCAGATCGGCGCCTGCCCGCAAAAGATGCGTTGCGAAGGAGTGGCGTAGCGCATGTGGTGTCGCTGTCTCGGGCAAGTCTAGGCGGTCACGCAGGTCCTCCATTAGAAGCTGGATGATGCGCGGCGAAAGTGGTCCTCCCTTGGCGCCAAGAAACAGCGGCGTGTCGGACCTGAGCGGATAGGGGCACAGCGCAATGTATCGCGCGATCGCCTCCTGGGTGACAGGCAGAACCGGCACCAGCCGCTCCTTCCCGCCCTTGCCGTCGATGCGAAGCACGTCCCGCTCTGGCGTCGGCGCATCCTTGCGCATCAGTCCCAGAGCTTCGGAGACCCGCAACCCTGCCCCGTACAGCAGCAACAGCACCGCCAAGTCGCGCGCGGCAATCCAATCGAGCTTGGCCTCCATGCTGTCGGCGACAACGGTTGCCGCCTTCTCGATAGTGAGCGGCTTGGGAATGCCGTGCGGCACCTTCGGCAGCGCCAGTGTCAGCACGGCGCGGTTCTTCACCAACCCCTCGGTCTCGAGCCAGCGGAAGAACTGGCGCAGCGCCGACATCGTTCGCGCCAGCGAACGGCTTTCGAGACCGGCCCGCCGCCTTGCGGCCATGAAGGCGCGAAATCCCTTGGGCTCGATGCGCGCAAGGTCTCCGAGGCACGGCGCGTGGCCCAGATGACCACGCAACCAACCCAGAAACTGGCGCATGGCGCGATCGTAGGCGACCAATGTTGCATCGGAGGAGCCGCGTCCATCGCGCAGATGCGCCAGCCAGCCGACAACGGCCTGCCGGAGATCGCCAGACAGCGAAAGCTCGGATTCGTCGCTCAGAATGTCTTTGATGGTTGCGGACATGTCCGAGCCGGCTCGCAATAATGCTTGCCCGACCATGGTTGTCGCAAGGTTAAAGACCCGTTAACGCGCCTCACGCGATCTTCTGCCCGGTCTTCTTCCAGTCGGCCAGGAACATCTCGAGACCCTTGTCGGTCAGCGGATGCTTGACCAGCGCCTTCAGCACACCGGGCGGCACTGTACCGACATCGGCGCCGATGAGAGCTGCTTCCTTGACGTGGTTCACGGTGCGCAGCGACGCCGCTAGGATCTGCGTCGTCAGGTCGTCGTAGTTGTCGTAGATCACGCGGATCTCGCGCAGCAAATCGCTGCCATCAAGACTAATGTCGTCGAGGCGTCCCACGAACGGTGAGATGAAGGTCGCGCCCGCCTTCGCCGCCAGCAGCGCCTGGTTGGCCGAGAAGCACAGCGTCACGTTGACCATCGTGCCGTCACCCGTGAGCGCACGGCAGGCCTTGAGGCCATCCCAGGTCAGCGGCACCTTCACGGTGACGTTCTTGGCGATCTTGGCGAGTATCCGGCCCTCGCTCAGCATGCCCTCATAGTCCGTGGCCGCCACCTCGGCCGAGACCGGTCCTGGTACAATCTCACAGATCTCGGCGATCAAGCCCTTGAAGTCGCGCCCTGCTTTGGCCACAAGCGACGGGTTGGTGGTCACGCCGTCCAACAGTCCGAGCGCAGCGAGTTCCTTGATTTCCGCCACATCGGCGGTATCGACAAAGAATTTCATGCGGCTGCCTCCACGGTCTCAGGCTCGCTCGACGCCTGATCTAAACTCGAGCGATCGATTCGCTGTTCTAGTCCGACGATGAACACATTGGAAGGGTTGCTCGATTTGGACGGCAATGCCGCAGGCGCCTCGCGTCAGCGTGTGCCTGTCCTGTTGCCCGTTGCCCTCGACCAGACCTACGACTACCTGGCTCCCGCCGGTCTCCTGGCTGAACCGGGTTCTTTCGTGCTGGTCCCCTTTGGACCACAGGTCCGGATCGGCATCGTCTGGGACCAAGCCGTCGGCGGTCCGGGCAAGAGCGTGGACCCCAAGAAGCTCAAGGTCCTGACGGAGCGCCTGGACGTCCCCCCGCTTCCCATCCCCTCGCTGCGCTTTGCCGAATGGGTGGCGCGCTACACGCTGGCCCCCCTCGGCATGGTGGCACGCATGATGATGAGCGCCAGCATGGCCTTCGAGCCGGCCAAGCCGCGCTTCGGCGTGCGGCTCGTGCCCGGCGCGACCCACCCTCCGCGCATGACACCCGCCCGTCTGCGCGCCTTGAAGGTGGCCGCTGACGGCCTCATCAGAGCCAAGAGCGCGCTGGCGACTGAGGCCAATTGCTCCACTGGCGTCATCGACGGCCTCATCTTGGCCGGTTGCCTCGTGGAGGTGGCCATTCCCGAGCCACGCGTGCCGGTGCCGAACCCGGCCTTTGCGACGGTCTCATTCAGCGACGAACAGCATCAGGCCGTGCATGCCCTGCAATCCTCTGTCGATGCCGGCAATTTTTCGGTTTCGCTGCTGGATGGTGTCACGGGATCCGGCAAGACCGAGGTCTATTTCGAAGCCGTCGCGCGCGCCCTGGATAAGGGACTGCAAGCGCTTATCATGCTGCCGGAAATCGCGCTGACGAGCCAGTTTCTGCGCCGGTTCCAGGCTCGTTTCGGTGCACTGCCCGTCGAATGGCATTCGGCCTTGGCCGGCCCCGAGCGCGGCAAGGTTTGGCGCAATGTGGCGACCGGCGATGCCCGCGTCGTGGTCGGAGCTCGCTCCGCCCTGTTCCTTCCATTCAGGGATTTGGGGCTGATCGTCGTCGACGAGGAGCACGACCAGGGCTTCAAGCAGGACGATCGCGTCCACTACCACGCGCGCGACATGACGGTTGTACGCGCCCATATCTCGGGCTGCGCCGTCGTGCTCGCATCAGCCACGCCGTCGGTAGAAAGCCACGTCAACGCACGCACCGGGCGTTATCGCCACCTCGTTCTGCCGGGCCGCTTCTCCGGCGTCGAGTTGCCCGACGTCAAAGCCATCGACTTGCGCAAAAACCCGCCGGAGCAGGGCAAGTGGCTCTCGCCGATCCTGGTAGATGCCGTGCAGGCCACGCTCGACCGCAAGCAGCAATCGCTGCTGTTCCTCAACCGACGCGGCTACGCGCCACTCACCCTGTGCCGCTCCTGCGGCCACCGCTTCGACTGCCCGCAATGCACGGCCTGGCTGGTGGAACATCGCTTTCGCGGCCGTCTACATTGCCACCATTGCGGCTTCTCGCTACCGATGCCGGAAAAGTGCCCGAAATGCGCGGCTGAAGGCACGCTCGTCGCCTGCGGACCGGGCGTCGAACGCATTGCCGAGGAGGTCAAGGAGCGCTTCCCCGACGCTCGCCTCGCTTTGCTCTCCTCCGACCTGATCCCATCGCTCACCGAAATGCGGAAGATCATCAAGGAGATCGAGCAGGGCGAGACCGACATCATCATCGGCACACAAATCGTCGCCAAGGGCCACCACTTCCCGGATCTGGCGACGGTCGGCGTGGTCGACGGCGATCTCGGACTGGCCCAGGGCGCGGACCCGCGCGCCGGCGAACGCACGTTCCAACTCCTGCACCAGGTTACGGGCCGCGCCGGCCGTACGTTCACGCAGGGCATCGGGCTGGTACAGACACATTTGCCGGATCACCCGGTCATGGAGGCTATCATCTCGGGTGACCGAGAGGCGTTTCTCGAGCGAGAAATTCAGGTACGCCA
>CADEFX010000026.1:20190-30890 GCA_902826715.1 uncultured Hyphomicrobiales bacterium
TTCCACGGTTTGGCCGGTTGGCCGCCATTATCGTGTCAGCCCGGCAGAAAGAACTTGCTGAAGGGTTTGCCCGCGAAATCGCGCGCCGGGCACCACCGGCCGAGCGCATCGAGGTGTTGGGACCGGCCGAGGCACCTTTGGCGGTGATCCGGGGCCGTCACCGCTGGCGGCTGCTCGTCAAGGCGCCGCGGGAAATGGATATGCAAGCCTATATACGAGAATGGCTGGCGGCCTTGCCGGAAATCAAGGGAGATATCCGGCTCAGCGTCGACATAGATCCGTATAATTTCTTGTAATTAAAGGCTTAAAAAAGAAATCCCTCCGGCCGTGGCGAAACGGCTGGAGGGACCCCGCACGCGAATCCTACTTGCGACGGAACTAGCGCAGGTAGGGGCAAACTCTCTTTTCACCACCGTAAGTGGTGTAAAGTCCGGTGTTCCATTCAAAGGAACGAAAATTCTGGGCGCAGAGCTGGCGCCCATCGCCGCCGTACCGCGATGGCCGGTAGTACGGGCCGTCGTAGGCATAGTCGTCGTAGTAATACCCAGCCCGCGGACGATAGATCTCGTTGGCTATAATGCCGCCGACGATCGCCGCGCCAAGCCCGAGTGCCACACCACGTCCATGATGGCGGCGGCCGTAACCACCGCCCCAGCGGCGATAGCGAACTTCCGTTGCAGCGCTCTCTCCACCGGACTTCAGGACCGCCGGCCCCATGGCGGGGCCGACCGGAGCCGCAGCGGCAGGCGCCGCAGCAAAAATGGCCGCTGCCAGTGCAGCGGGAGCAGCAATCTTGAACAGTGCCATACTGGCATTCCTCCTGCGGATAGCATTTACATCCAAACAACCGCTGTCGTGGTCTAACGTTCAGTGTCTGGAATTCCGTCGTAGGTTTTTCGTGCGCAGAGGGGCGTTTGCCGACAGCTCGCGACAGCCCCAAACCACGACAACGATGCGGCATATGCACGCCCCCGTTGAAGCCCCGCGCCCAGCGTGCTAGACGAACCGCGGCCTCGACAAGATAACGCCGTGAGGGGCTCGCGGCGGCAATCCAAGTGGCTACTTCCTACCACGCGCGTATTGTGGCGCTGGGCTGGGTAACCCCGGAAACCCTTGAGGGGCAGAGCGTTTCACGTGGCAACACACGATCCGATGATGGCGACGGTGGCTGGCAGGTATGCGGCCGCACTTTTTGATTTAGCGAACGAGCAGCGCCAGCTGCGTGAGATCGAGCGGGATATGCTCAGTCTCCAAGCGATGCTCGACGAAAGCGAGGATCTGCGCCGCCTTGTGCGCAGTCCGGTCCTCAGCGCCGAGGATCAAGGCAGGGCCATGGCTGCCGTGGCCGCGAAGGCGTCGCTTGGCCCACTGACAGTCAACTTCCTCAAGCTGGTCGCGCGCAACCGCCGGCTGTTCGTCGTCCAGGACATGATCAAGAACTTCCGTTTGCTGGCGGCGCGCCATCGCGGCGAGGTCTCAGCCGACGTGATTTCGGCTCACCCGTTGACCGATGCCCAGATGACCGCGCTCAAGGACGAGCTGCGCGCATCGATCGGCGGCAAGGACGTTCAGGTCAATTCGCACGTCGATCCCAATCTTCTCGGCGGCCTCATCGTCAAGGTGGGCAGTCGCATGATCGACAGTTCGCTCCGCACCCGCCTTAACAATCTCAAGACCGCCATGAAAGGTACCGGCTGATGGATATCCGCGCCGCTGAGATCTCCTCGATCCTGAGGGATCAGATCAAGAATTTCGGCAAGGAGGCTGAGGTCTCCGAGATCGGCCAGGTGCTATCGGTCGGTGACGGCATCGCCCGCGTCTACGGCCTCGACAACGTCCAGGCCGGCGAGATGGTGGAATTTCCCGGCAACATTCGCGGCATGGCGCTCAATCTCGAAGCCGACAACGTCGGCATCGTGATCTTCGGCGACGACCGCAGTATCAAGGAAGGCGACACGGTCAAGCGCACCGGCACCATCGTGGAAGTGCCGGTCGGCAAGGGCCTCCTCGGGCGCGTCGTCGACGGCCTTGGCAACCCCATCGACGGCAAGGGCCCGATTCAGTCGGACGAGCGCCGCCGCGTCGACGTCAAGGCGCCTGGCATCATTCCGCGCAAGTCCGTGCACGAGCCCATGGCGACCGGCCTCAAGGCCATCGACGCCCTGATCCCGATCGGCCGCGGCCAGCGCGAGTTGATCATCGGCGACCGCCAGACCGGCAAGACCGCCGTCGCGCTCGACACCATCCTGAACCAGAAACCGCTCAACCAGGGCAACGACGAGAGCCAGAAACTATATTGCGTTTACGTCGCGGTCGGCCAGAAGCGGTCGACAGTTGCTCAGTTCGTGAAGGCACTCGAGGAACGCGGTGCGCTCGAATACTCCATAATCGTTGCCGCCACGGCCTCCGACCCGGCGCCGCTGCAGTTCTTGGCGCCGTTCTCCGGCTGCGCAATGGGCGAGTACTTCCGCGACAACGGTATGCACGCGGTTATCATCTACGACGACCTTTCCAAGCAGGCCGTCGCTTATCGCCAGATGTCGCTGCTGCTCCGCCGCCCGCCCGGCCGCGAAGCCTATCCCGGCGACGTCTTCTATCTCCACTCCCGCCTGCTGGAGCGCGCGGCCAAGATGGGCGACGCCGCGGGCAAAGGCTCGCTGACAGCGCTGCCCGTTATCGAGACGCAGGCGAACGACGTGTCAGCCTACATCCCGACCAACGTGATCTCGATCACGGACGGCCAGATCTTCCTTGAGACGGATCTGTTCTACCAGGGCATCCGCCCCGCCGTGAACGTCGGTTTGTCGGTGTCCCGCGTGGGCTCCTCGGCTCAAACCAAGGCGATGAAAAAAGTCGCCGGGCGCATCAAGGGCGAGCTTGCGCAGTATCGTGAGATGGCCGCCTTCGCCCAATTCGGCTCCGATCTCGACGCCACCACGCAGCGCCTTCTCAACCGCGGTGCCCGGCTGACGGAGCTCTTGAAGCAAGGCCAGTTCTCGCCCCTCAAGATGGAAGAGCAGGTTTGCGTGATCTATGCCGGCGTGAACGGCTACTGCGATCCAATGACCCTCGACAACGTGAAGCCGTTCGAGGAGGCGCTGCTCGCCAACCTGCGCAGCCAGAACGTTGCGATCCTCAACGATATTCGCGACAGCAAGGATCTGTCCGACGCAACGGCCGATAAGCTGAAGAACGTCGTCACGACGGTCGCCAAGCAGTTCGCCTGATTTGTGTCACCCTCGGGGCGAGCCCGAGGACGACAAGAGTGGGACGGTGTAGACGGAGATTGGCGGCCAGATGGCCTCTTTGAAAGATATGCGCAACCGCATCGCCTCGGTGAAGGCGACGCGGAAAATCACGAAAGCCATGCAGATGGTGGCCGCCGCCAAGCTACGCCGCGCGCAGGACGCGGCAACCGCGGCGCGCCCCTACGCCGAGCGCATGGCCCGTGTACTGGGCAACGTGACCGCGAGCGTCGCCAACAAGTCCGGCGCCTCTCCGCTGCTGGTTGGGACCGGCAAGGATCAGGTGCACCTGCTCATTGTCATGACGGCGGAGCGCGGATTGTGCGGTGGCTTCAACACCAACATTGCACGCCTCGCTCGGCAGGATGCCATTCGCCTTCTGAAAGAGGGTAAGACGGTCAAGATCCTGACCGTCGGCCGCAAGGGCTATGACAGCTTGCGCCGCGACTACGCCAGGCAGGTTGTGGACCGCGTCGACCTCAAGGGCGTCAAGCAGCTGACTTTCGCCAACGCCGAGGACATCGCCCACAAGGTGCTGGCGATGTTCGACGCCGGCGAGTTCGACGTCGCCACCGTATACTTCTCCGAGTTCAAGTCGGTAATCGCGCAGAAGCCGACCGCACTGCAGCTCATCCCTGCGACCATACCGGAGGGTCAGGCAAGCGGATCGCTGAACGTCTACGAGTACGAGCCCAGCGAGGAAGAGATCCTGGGCTACCTGCTGACCCGCAACATCTCCACGCAGATCTTCCGCGGGCTTCTCGAGAACGCCGCGAGCGAGCAGGGCGCGCGCATGTCGGCGATGGACAACGCCACCCGCAACGCCGGTGACATGATCAACAAGTTGACGATCCGCTACAACCGCCAGCGCCAGGCCAACATCACCAAAGAACTGATCGAGATCATCTCGGGCGCCGAGGCGCTCTGACCGCAATTCCCTCACGAGGACAACAGCAATGGCATCGAACAAAGTTGGCAAGATCCGTCAGGTCATGGGCGCCGTCGTGGACGTGCAGTTTGACGGCCACCTGCCCGAGATTCTGAACGCACTCGAGACCAAGAACCACGGCCAGCGTCTGGTGCTCGAGGTTGCCCAACATCTCGGCGAAAGCACCGTCCGCACGGTTGCCATGGACAGCTCAGAGGGTCTGGTCCGCGGTCAGGAAGTGACGGACACGGGTCAGCCGATCGCCGTGCCCGTCGGCGACGAGACGCTCGGCCGCATCATGAACGTCATCGGCGAGCCGGTCGACGAGGCGGGTCCCATCAAGACCGCTGCAACCCGCGCCATTCACCAGCCAGCCCCGACGTTTGCCGAGCAGTCCACCGAAGCCGAGATCCTCGTGACGGGCATCAAGGTCGTCGACCTGCTGGCGCCTTACGCAAAGGGCGGCAAGATCGGGTTGTTCGGGGGTGCCGGCGTCGGCAAGACGGTGCTGATCATGGAGCTGATCAACAACGTAGCCAAGGCGCACGGCGGCTACTCGGTGTTCGCCGGCGTCGGCGAGCGCACGCGCGAGGGCAACGATCTCTACCACGAGATGATCGAGTCCAAGGTCAATATCAATCCGAAGGAAGCCGGTGGCTCGACCAAGGGCTCCAAGTGCGCTCTGGTCTACGGCCAGATGAACGAGCCTCCCGGCGCGCGTGCCCGTGTCGGCCTGACCGGTTTGACGGTTGCCGAGCACTTCCGCGACCAGGGCCAGGACGTGCTCTTCTTCGTCGACAACATCTTCCGCTTCACGCAAGCGGGATCCGAAGTGTCGGCGCTGCTCGGGCGCATCCCCTCGGCGGTGGGTTATCAGCCGACGCTCGCCACCGACATGGGCGCCCTGCAGGAGCGCATCACCACCACGCAGAAGGGCTCGATTACGTCGGTGCAGGCCATCTACGTCCCGGCCGACGATCTGACCGACCCGGCACCGGCGGCGTCCTTCGCCCATCTTGACGCCACGACCGTGCTGTCGCGCTCGATCGCGGAGAAGGGCATCTATCCGGCCGTGGACCCGCTCGACTCGACCTCACGCATCCTGGAGCCGCGCGTCGTTGGCGAGGAGCACTATCGCATCGCCCGCCAGGTGCAGCAGATCCTGCAGAAGTACAAGTCGCTGCAGGATATCATCGCCATTCTCGGCATGGACGAGCTGTCGGAAGAAGACAAGCTGACGGTCGCACGCGCCCGTAAGATCGAGCGTTTCCTGTCACAGCCTTTCCACGTGGCCGAGGTCTTCACCGGCTCCCCTGGCAAGCTCGTCTCCATTCAGGACACGATCAAGGGCTTCACGGGGCTCTGCAACGGCGACTACGACCACCTGCCCGAGCAGGCGTTCTACATGGTGGGCACGATCGAGGAAGCGATTGCTAAGGCCGAGAAGCTCGCCGAGGCGGCCTGACGCTTCGCAACGAAGAGGGAAGTTTGAGATGGCGGCAAGTGCAGGTCACACGTTCGGCTCGTGCTGCGACATGCTGAAGGACGCCATGTCCGATCAGGATTTCGATCCCCTCATTGCCGTCGGCGACGATGGCATTCTCTACATGTCTGTGGGCTTGGTGGACGTCGAAGAGACCGAGCCTGGAATGGTCGACTACCCGGTATTGTTCTGCCCCTTCTGCGGCAAGGGGCTGCAGACCGAGGCGGAGATCGACGCCAAGAGCGGCGGCCAGCTCTCCTGAGCGCCGCCCTGCATCGCTAGAAACGGAACTGAACCTTCATGGCAGGTACTTTCAAGTTCGAACTTGTGAGCCCCGAGCGCATTCTGCTGTCGGAGGACGCCGAGCAGGTGATTGTGCCCGGCATGGACGGTCAGTTCACGGTGCTGGCCGGGCATGCCCCGGTCATCTCAACGCTTCGCCCTGGCGTTCTCGACGCGCAGTTGGCAGGCGGGCGTCGCCGAGTCTTCGTCCGCGGCGGTTTCGCCGAGGTTGGCCCGGAGCACCTTACGGTTCTGACCCAGCACATGCTCGACCTCCAGCATATCGACGCGGAGAAACTGGCGTCCGAGGTTGCGTCGGCCGAGCAAATGCTGGCCGAAGCCAAAGACGACGCGGCACGCATGGTCGCAATCGAGGCCGTCGAGCGGCTGAAGGAATTGCGCGCTTAGATCAAATCGGGCGAGCGAAGTGCGCGAACTCCTGGCTCAGCGCCTCGTAAATCGGGCGCTTGAATGAAACGGCGAGGTCTGGCAGATCCTCGATCCGCGTCCAGCGCCATGCATCGAATTCAGCTTTGTGGCCGTTGCGTGCGCTGATGTCGATTTCCGAGTCCCTGCCTGTGAACCGCATCGCGAACCACTTCTGCCGCTGTCCGCGGTAGCGGCCCTTTAGGGCGACGCCCAGCAGATGCGTCGGCAACTCATATTGCAGCCAGTCAGTCGACTCGGCCAGCCACTCCACTGACCTCACGGACGTTTCTTCTTCAAGCTCACGCACGGCGGCTTGCGCGGGCGCTTCTCCGCTTGTGATACCGCCCTGCGGCATCTGCCAGATATAGGCGGACTTGTCGCCGAACCACTTCGGCAGCCGGCGGCCGACCCATACCAAACCTCGGGCATTAAGCAACATGACGCCAACGCAGGGCCGCAGCGGAAGCTGGGTTCTCGTTACAGGAGCGATGTGCGGATCGTGGCGCATGCCTGTGGATAATCGCTGATTCAGCCCACTATTGAACAGCGAGAAATTGAAACGAAGGCGACGCGTTGGCCGAATTTGCCCGCGGAGGCCGGTCTTTTTCCGATCTTGGTTAGTGATCGGCGAGCGGCTGCGCTCTGGCGAGGGCCGAGAAGTCCCGAACGACCTGCGCATAGACCGCCCGCTTGAACGGCACGATCATGTCCGTCAGATCACGTGGCGGGACCCATCGCCAAGCTTCGAACTCCGCCTCATGCCCCGGTTGAGCCGTGATATCGATCTCGCTATCGACCCCCGTGAAGCGAACCGCGAACCACTTTTGCTTCTGGCCCCGGAAGCGCCCGCCCCATGCCCTGCCGAGCAGTTCCGGCGGCAGATCGTATGTATGCCAGCCCGGAGACTCGCCGATGACCTCCATCGACACGATCCCGGTCTCCTCGCGAAGCTCCCGCCTGGCGGCCACCGCGGCGTTCTCGCCCTCGTCGATGCCGCCTTGCGGCATCTGCCACCAGCCGCCGGCGCCTTCGTTCGGCGTACCGGCCCGCCGCCCGACCCAGACAAGGCCTTCAGCGTTGATCACCATGATGCCGACGCAGGGGCGATAGGGGAGCGTCGCCGGATCGAAGGCCATTCTAACGTCCCTTCAACAAACCGGGCGCCACTCGGGCGCCCGGAGACTTTGATCTTCATGCAGCAGAAAGCGCCTATTCCTTCTTGGCAGGCTCTGTCTGGGTGCTGTCGCCGGACTTGGCTTCCGGCTGTGGCTGGGGCGGCGTTTCCACTGGCTCGCCGCGCAGGATTTTCAGCGCGTATTGCAGTTGCTGATCCTTCTCGGGCTCTTTCGGCACATACGCGGAAGAGCCGGACTCCTCCTTCTTGTCCTTGGCGGCATCACCTCTGAGATGGCCACGCAAGCTCGCCTCGCCGCGTGGCCGGTCGGCCGACGATTTAGGCTTCAACTCCGGCGGCAGCTCCTGCTCGATCACCGTGTCCGGATCGATACCCTTGGCCTGGATGGAGCGGCCTGACGGCGTATAGTAGCGCGCCGTCGTCAGCCGGATCGCACCGTTCTGGCCGAGCGGGATGATCGTCTGCACCGAGCCCTTCCCGAACGACCGCGTACCGATCACCGTCGCCCGTTTGTGATCCTGCAGCGCACCGGCCACGATCTCGGAGGCCGACGCCGAACCGCCATTGATCAGCACGAGAATGGGCTTGCCCTCCGTGACATCGCCGGGCCGGGCATTGGAGCGTTGCGTCTCCTCGAGATTGCGGCCTTTCGTCAGGACGATGGCGCCTTTTTCCAGGAAATCGTCGGACACCGCGATCGCCTGGTCGAGCAGTCCGCCGGGATTGTTGCGCAAGTCGATGACGTAGCCCTTCAGGTTCTTGCCTATCGACTTCTTCAACCCATCGACCGACTTGACCAGATTCGAATGCGTCTGCTCGTTGAATGTTGAGACCTTGATATAGGCCACATCGCCTTCAGCCCGAGCTTTGACCGCGTTGATGCGAATCACATCGCGCACAATCTTGACATCGAAGGGATCGTCCCGGCCCTTGCGCAGGATGCCAAGCGTTATGGGCGTGTTGACCGGCCCGCGCATCTTCTCTACGGCCTGTTCGAGCGTGAGCCCCACGATCTGCTCGCCGTCGAGATGCGTGATGAGATCGTTGGCCTGAAGACCGGCCTTCGCCGCGGGGGTATCGTCGATGGGAGATACGACCTTCACCGCGCCGTTCTCCATCGTCACCTCGATGCCCAGTCCGCCAAACTCGCCCCGCGTCTGGACCTGCATGTCGCGGAAGTGCTTCGGATTGAGATAGGCCGAGTGCGGATCGAGGGCCGCCAGCATACCGTTGATGGCACTATCGATCAGCATCGCATCGTCGGGCTTTTCGACATAGTCGGCCCGCACGCGCTCCAACACGTCACCGAACAGATCGAGCTGCTTGTAGATCTCAACGTTGCCGGACGTCGCGGAGTAGGTGCGCGATACGTTGAAAACCGCCGTCACTCCGGCCAAGATGGCCAGCGTCACAAACGTCCAGAATGCGTAGTCGTGTTTGCGCTTCATCCTTGCACCTTCTGCGGTCCAGCCGCCCACCATGATTCAGGATCTATCGGCTTGTTGTCCTTGCGGAATTCGATGTAGAGCACTGGCGCGTTGCCCTGGGTATTGGCCTTCGCGGCTTTCGGCGCTGTCGCCATTAGTCCAACCGGCTCACCTGTAAGCACAAATTGCCCGAGTTGCACGTCAATCTGCGATAGTCCCGCCAATAAAATATGATAGCCGTCGCCAGCGTTGATGATCAAGAGCTGGCCGAACGTTCTGAACTCACCCGCAAACACAATCCAGCCATCACACGGAGATGTGACCTGTGCGCTGTGGCGTGTCTCAAGCACCAGTCCCTTGGACTGACCGCCGTATTGCGTCCGGTCCCCGAACGCGAGAACCCGGCGGCCTTGCACGGGCAGCAAAATCGAACCTTTGGCACGGATGAATGGCATTGCCGGTTTCATGCGCCCAGGGTTGAGGCTCGCAATCTGGGTTCCCTTCGGCGCCAACTCGATCGCCGCCATGCTGGCTGACTTCGCGCCAGTGTCCTGGCTGGATGTCACCGCAGAGCCTGGAAGCGCCAACTTGGAGTCCGGCAACGCCGCGACCTCTAAGCCATCCGAACTCTTGGCACCCTCCGCGGGGGCCGCGTCCTTGCCGATGTGATCGGTCACAGCCTTGTCGAGCTTGACGATCAGGTCGTTGAGATCGGCGACGTTTTGCGATATCTCGGCCGCCTCTTTGCGGACCTTTTCGAGTTCGACTTGTCGCTCGCCCAGTGACTGCTTTTTGCTCTCCATGAGCTGAGCAAGGCGGGTGCGAGTATCGTTCAGACGAACTGTTTCCGCCTTGAGCTTGTCGCCCTCGGTGCGAATGTCGGCCACGACACGGGCCAGCTCGTTGAGGCGAGTGGCAAGAGACAGCGCTTGATCCCTAAGTTGCGGAAACGCACTGGCTAGCATCATGGCGCTGCGCACCATGGTCAAGGCGTCCTCACGCCGTGTTATCATTACCGGCGGCGGGTTGCGGCCCATGCGCTGCATGGCGGCCAGCAGGCGAGCGATTGAGTCGTGGCGCTGCGCCAGCGATCCTCGCAACATTGTTTCTTGGGTTTCCAGCTCTCCCAGTCGCGACTCGATGGTGCTCATCTGGCCTTCGCTTTTTTGCACCTGCCGCGCGGTGTCGACGAGGCCCGCGTTCAGCCGTTCGCGGTCGGTCTTGATCTGGCCCATGTCCGCTTCGAGCCCCTGACCGCGCTTCTGGGCCTCGTCGAGCTGATGGCGGTTCTTTTCGAGCTTCTGGCGTACCTCGTCCTTGGATTGGGCGTGCACCAAGGACGCGGGAACGTACAAAGCGGCAAACGCGGTAAGCGGCAGGGCAGCCAAAATCCAGGTGTTTGCCGATCGAATGCGAATCACACGCGTGCCCTTTGTCGCCGGGGCAAGCCGGTCGCTCGCCGACGATGCCCTTCCCGCCGATTCGCATGGAAGATTACGGCAATTGTTGTGCCGCGCAATTGCTGCCGATTGACCCTGGCCGTCTGCTCCGGGGGCAAGGCCTGTCCTGGCCGCCACGGGGAGAAGTTGCTAACTAGACGGATTCGCGGATCTCGGGTCCGCCGCTTGTCCGGAGATGCCATGACAACCGTGCTGCTGTCGCTGACGTCGCTGGCCGTGGCGATCGTGTTTGTCGTACTGCTGGCAGGCCTATGGAATATGAGCCGCGGTGCCAGCGCCAATACCAGCCAGAAGCTCATGCGTTGGCGCGT
>CADEFX010000027.1 GCA_902826715.1 uncultured Hyphomicrobiales bacterium
CCATCCCCGAGGCGGCCCAGGCTTTCCTGGCCATCGGCGACCGGTTCGCGATCGATGACCTGCTCGGGCGTATGGCGCAAGTCAAGATTGCGGACGACTACGATCGGCTGGCCATCGCCGGCGCTGAAGGGACGTTGGCGGACGCGCGGCACAGCATGACGCTGGCGGTGCTCGGCGCCTCCGGGGATAGTCGCAAGGGCATGGAAGCCTGGGCCGCACGACAGCCCGATCGCGTGCAATCCGCGGAGCAGGCGCTTGCCGCAATCATGACCGCACCGGAGCTCACAGTATCGCGCCTGACCGTAGCCGCGACGCGGCTGGCGGATATCGCGCGCACGCAAGGCTGACACTGCTGCCTGACGTGGCTATCGGGGGACTAGGGATAGATGGCTACCGACACGGCCGCGGAGACTGCCGCGCGCATGCAGCGGCCCGCGGCATCGCGCGCGGCGTTGACAGGGTGGGTGATGTTCGATTGGGCCGCGCAGCCCTATTACACGCTCATCCTCACGTTCCTGTTCGCGCCATACTTCGCGAATGCAGTCGTCGGCGATGCAACGCATGGACAGGCGATCTGGGGCTACGGCGCTGCCGCCGCCGGCATATTGGTTGCCATCGGCAGCCCTCTGCTCGGCGCGATGGCGGACGGGCGCGGCCGGCGCAAGCTTTGGATCGCCCTGTTCTCGCTGATCATGGCGGCCGGCATGGCGCTGCTGTGGTTTGCCGAGCCGGCATCGCCCGCCATGACGATATGGCTGGTAGTGCTGGCCTTCATCATCGCGACCGTCGCCGCAGAATTCACGACTGTCTTCACCAACTCCATCATGCCGTCGCTGGTGCCGGCCGATAAGATCGGGCGGCTGTCCGGCATCGGCTGGGGCGTCGGCTATCTCGGCGGTCTCGTCAGTCTCGTGCTGATGGCGGGACTGATTGTCGTCAACCCGACGACCGGCAAGACGCTGCTGGGCCTGCAGCCGATTTTGGCGCTCGATACGGCGGCGCGGGAAGGCGACCGGCTCGTCGGGCCGTTCTCTGCGGTCTGGTATCTGCTGTTCATGATCCCATTCTTCTTATTCGTGCCCGACTATCGTGCGGTGCCGGCAGTGAATACGGGATCACGCTCCGCATTTGCCGAGTTGCGGGAGACGCTGCGCGAGCTGCCGCAGCATCGCGACATGCTGATTTTTCTCATTGCGCGGGCGATCTACGTCGATGGGCTGTCGGCTATTTTTACGTTCGGCGGCATTTACGGTGCGAGCGTCTTCGGCTGGCAAGCCTTCGAGTTGGGACTGTTCGGCATCGTCCTCACGCTCACGGGTGCGTTTGGCGCCGTGATCGGCGGCGTTCTTGACGACCGCTGGGGCGCCAAGCGCGTCATCGTCTGGTCGCTTCTCATCCTGATGGTTGGTGCTGTCGGCATTCTGTCTGTGTCCCGGGGACAGGTGCTGTTCAGCGTGCCGGTGGTGGAAAAGGTGGCTGGCTCCGCGCCGTTCTCCTCGCATGGCGAGCTGGTGTATCTCGCCTTTGCTGTGCTGATCGGCATCGTGGCCGCGCCCGTGCAGGCTGCCAGCCGCTCGCTCCTGGCGCGCTTGGCACCGCCCGAAAAGCTGACGCAGTTTTTTGGCCTGTTTGCCTTTTCAGGGAAAGTCACAGCTTTCGCCGCGCCACTTCTGATCGCGATGGTGACAACGGCAACGGGAAACCAGCGCGCAGGCATGGCCGTGATCGCGGCCTTCCTGCTGACAGGCATAGTGATGATGCTGTTTGTGCGTGCCCGCTGACGCCTCAACGGGTGGGGCGCTCCTTCATGAGGAGCCAGCTCGGGCCGACGACAGGATCGGTCCAAATTCGCGTCCAGCGAAATCCCGCTCGCTCGTAATGCCGGACGAGCGGCTCGGCCTTGACCGACACGAACGTGCAGCAGGCAACGGCGAGGGTTGTCGCGAACACCTCGGCCGCGATGGCGGTCAAGGCAGGCTGCTCGATGCCACGCGCACGATACGCCGGGGCGACGATGACGAGATCGATATCCCAGCAGCCGGCTGCAAGGTCGGGCGGTAGGGACTGTGCCCAGAGGCTCGCATCAACGGCGTGACCGTATCCGATCGGCTTGCCGTCGCATTCGACGATGCGGCAGATCGCCGAGGGACTTTCCATCGCGAGTGTGATCTCGGCCTCAGCGCTGGCGCTGTTGCCCCAATGCATTTCGACGGCTGGGTCGGACAGCCAGCGGCGAAGCATGAAACGATCGGCGGCGGTGGCCGGACGCAACGAGATGGAGGGGCCGGTATCCGTCACCGCCATCAGTGCCGGAAATGCCGCATGCCCGTCAGCACCATCGCCAGGCCCTTCTCGTCCGCAGCCTTGATGACCTCCTCGTCTCGCATGGACCCGCCAGGCTGGATAACAGCGGTAGCGCCGGCCTCGGCTGCAGCAAGTAGACCGTCGGCAAACGGGAAAAAGGCATCTGACGCGACAACCGAACCGTGGGCCAGCGGCTCGGCCTCGTTCGCGGACTTGGCCGCCTCCGCCGATTTCCAAGCGGCGATGCGCGCAGAATCGATGCGGCTCATTTGCCCTGCTCCGATGCCGACTGTGGCGCCTTGCCTGGCGTAGACGATGGCATTGGATTTGACGTGTTTGGCGACGCGGAAGGCGAATCTCAGATCGGCCAATTCCTGTGTGGTGGGATGGCGCTTGGTCACCACCCTCAAATCGAGATCGTCAATCGATCCATTGTCGCGCGACTGCACGAGCAATCCTCCGGACACGGAGCGGATGTTGAGGCCCGCCGCACGCGGGTCGGGCAGGCCGCCGGTCGTGAGCAGGCGCAAGTTCTTCTTCTTGGCAAAGATGGCTTTGGCCTCATCGGTCGCAGCGGGCGCGATCACGACCTCGGTAAAGATCTTGGTAATCTCCAGCGCAGCGGGCGCATCGATTGGTTGATTGAGCGCGACGATACCGCCGAAGGCGCTCACCGGATCACACTTCAGCGCGCCCAGATACGCCTCGACGAGTGATGCACCGACAGCGACCCCGCAGGGGTTCGCATGCTTGATAATAGCAACGGCCGCACGTTGCGCCGGGTCGAACTCGGCGGCGAGCTCGAAGGCTGCATCGGTGTCGTTGAGATTGTTGTAAGATAGCTCCTTGCCTTGATGCTGGATCATGGTGGCGACGCCCGGCCGAGCGTCGCCCGTGACGTAGAATGCCGCCTTCTGATGCGGGTTCTCGCCGTAGCGCAACGCTTGCTTCAAGCGCCCTCCGAAGGCGCGATAGGCCGGCGTGTCCTCGCCGTTCTGCGCGGCAAACCAGGATGAAATCGCCGCATCGTAGGCGGCGGTTCGCGCATAGGCCTTGGCTGCGAGGCGGCGGCGAAGCTCGAGCGAGGTTGCGCCTTTGCCGGCGGCAATCTCGTTCAGCACGGTGCCATAGTCTTCCGGCTCCACCACCACGGTGACGCTGGCGTGGTTCTTGGCGGCCGCACGGATCATTGCCGGGCCACCGATGTCGATGTTCTCGATGCAGTGGTCGAAGTCGGCGCCCTTCGCGGCTGTGGCCTCGAACGGATAGAGATTGACGACCAGCAGATCGATCGGCGCGATGCCATGCGTCTTGGCGGCAGCCTCGTGCTCGGCATTGCCCCGGATCGCCAGCAAGCCGCCGTGCACGATCGGGTGGAGGGTCTTGAGCCGGCCATCCATCATCTCGGGAAAGCCGGTGTGTTCCGATACGTCCCGGACGCTGAGGCCGGCCTGCTTGAGCGCGCCGGCCGTACCGCCAGTCGAAAGCAGCTCGATGCCGGCATTTGACAAGCCGCGGGCGAAATCGATCAGCCCCGACTTGTCGGAAACGGAAATGAGCGCGCGCTGGATGGTCGGGGAAGTTGTCGCCATGACTCTGTCTCCGGAACTGCGGCGCCGATTAGCACACAATTGTGCGGGTGCGAAATTGGCTATGCGCTGTCGGACCGGATATGCTCCAGGCTCCAGGTCACGGTCGTCTCGCCGGGACAGGCGCCGCGCAGGACGATCTGCATGGCACGGCGTGGTCCTGAAAGGTGGACCAGATCGGTGCTGGCCTCGATGGACAGGCGTGCCCCGGTGGCGGTCAGCCGCCAGTAGGCGTGCGGCGCGACCTGGATTTCAGCGGTTTCGGATGCCTCGCCGAGGCGGCATATGGCGTCCGACGGCAGATGGAAATGAATGGAGAACGGCAAGTCCTGGCGGGTGCGGAGCACGCCGGTCGGCGGCTCCAGGCGATCGATGCCGTCCAGGCGTTCCCCATCCGGACTCAATACCAGGCAGCGCGCGTGTAGAAGGCCGAACTGATCGAGATAGCCGTCGTGCCAGGCTTCCAGGACGAGCGCGCCGTCGCGCTCGAAAAGGTTGGACTCCACCTCGCCCGGTAGTTGCAAGGCCGCTTGAGATTGTGCGCCATCCAGAGGCACCAGACGCGAGGACGACGTATTGCTGAGGCATAACGTGTTGTGGCTGACGGTTGCCCGTGCCATCGCCTGCGGGGCCTCGTGCACTGGGGCTGGCGCGCCAATATTGACGAGGACGGGATGTGATCCGTGGCTCAGCTCGAACGACAGGAAGCCGGCATGGGCTTGGCCTGAAAAAGCCAGCGTCGGCGGTGGTGCGACATCCATCAGGATGATTGTTGTCTCGCGCTGCAAGCGCCGATAGCCCGATTTGGGGGTGGGCTCGAATCTTGGGTCGTCTTTTGGCGGCGCTGTCTCTGGATCGTCCAGCCCACCATAGCCGACAACGGTCGCCAGTGCGTCTACCTCTGTGCGGCCCGTGCCGTTGAAGCGGGCGAGCGCGCCGTCGCCGCGGCGCATGAACTTCAGGTAGGCGATCATGCGATCGATGGCCTCCGGCAGGGCGCCGGGCAGCGCGATGTGACGGGCTGCGTAGCATTGCCGCAGCGGCAGGAGATCCAGGAGTATTTCGACAACGACAGCGGGATTGCGGCTGGCGTGGCCACCATCCGGCAGCACCTGGTGACCGAGTTCCGCAAGGAAGGCCTTTTCCAACCGCGCATGGCGCCGGTCGTGTCCGGCGACGCAAAGCGAGGCGAATAACAGAGCAGTCAGGCACAGGAGGCGCGATGGACCGGACGGGGCCGTGTTACGCGTTGCAGACAGGAGCTGGATATCTGTGCCGAGGCTGTCTGCCGTCAGGGTATAGGTCCGTGCGCTGCTGCCTTCGAGGAGCAAGTCGGCGTGACTGATCCAGGAAATAATCCGCCGGGCCACGACCTGCGGCTCCAATGCGACGGCGGACGATTTGCCGAGGTCCAGCCAGCTCATGACGAACGCCTGGGCCGCATCCTGCGCGTCATCGTCGCTGGCGGCGACTCGCAGGTGCCTCAGCCAGCTGAACCCGTGCAACTCGCGCGCCCAGGCCACGGTGGGGGGCGGCACAGCGAAGGGCGACAGCGCTCCAAGATTAGCAACTGCGCCGGCGAGGCCGAATTGGTGGGCAGCGATCTCGACAAGAAAGCTCGGGTCCGGAGTGCGCAGATCCTGCGGCACGATATGGAATTCATCGGCGATCGACGGCGCGAGCCAATTCTTGAGGCCGGTCGATCGCAGAACCCGGGCTGTCGCCGCCCTGCCCGCGCGTTGGGCCGCCAACCGTGCAAGGACGAGACGTTCCGCCCTGGCCATTACGTTCGTCGCCCCCTACTCAAGTCCCCGACCCGCCACCCCGCATCGTCGGTACTCCCGCAATAAGGCGGGCTCAAGCTGGTTCCGACACGTATCTGGGGGTAAACACAATTGAACGATCGCTGCCGCGAGATCAGCCCCAAGGGCCTCGCGCAGACCGCTGCTGTCCCGGGGTGGCGCCGGCCGTGCGTGGCTCGAGAAAGCTGCCCGCCTGGCCGCGAACACCCATCTCCGCCGCGAGCTTCTCCAGCTCGGCAATTCGGTTCTCCGTGTTGGGGTGGGTTGAGAAAAGGTTGTCCATCCCCTGCCCGGTCAGCGGATTGATGATGAAGAGGTGTGCGGTTGCCGGTGCCGCCTCGGCCTGCTCGTTGGGGATCTGGTGGGCGTACCCCTGAATCTTCTGCAGGGCCGATGCCAGCCACATCGGATTGCCGACGATCAGCGAACCCATATGGTCGGCCTGATACTCGCGCGACCGGCTGACGGCCATCTGCACCAGCATGGCTGCAAACGGCGCGAGCAACATGGCGGCGAAAGCGCCGATCCGGCTGCCGCCTTCGCGGTTTCCGCCGAACAGCGTACTGAACTGAAGGTACTGCGCGAGCATAGAAATGGCGCCACCAAGAGTGGCGGCCACTGTCATCGTGAGTGTATCGCGGTTTTTGATGTGGGCCAGCTCGTGGGCCATGACACCTGCGACTTCCTCACGGCTCAGCGCCTCCAGGAGGCCGGTTGAGGCGCAGACGGCCGAATTGCTCGGGCTGCGGCCGGTCGCAAAGGCGTTGGGCTGCGGATTGTGCATCACGTAGACGCGCGGCATCGGCAGCTCGGCGCGTTGCACCAGCTCTTGCACGAGCCCGTAGTACTCGGGGGCGGACTGGGCCGTGACCTCCTCTGCGCCGTACATGCGCAGGACCATCGTGTCGGACTTCCAGAAGCTGAACAGGTTCATGCCGAGCGCCACGATGAACGCAATGACCATGCCTGTCTGGCCACCGACCAGTGCGCCCATGCCAACGAGGATTGCGGTCAGGAGGGCCAAGAGCATCGCAGTCTTGACGTAGTTCATCGGCATCGAACATTTTCCGGACCGCTTCAGGCCCGCTCCTCACAAAGGTTTCACGTTCAGGGCGGTGTTACGACTTCCGCTTCGCGCTGGTATATGGTGACGGTAAGTCTCATACGCCAGCCGGATTCAATCGTGAAAGACAGCGCCAAGAAAGAACAAACCAATGGACCCCGGCAATTGTCCCCGGCAGCCGAACGGGCGCTGAGGGAGGCCGAGGAACGCCGGCGGCTGCGCGACGCTTCTGCGCCCCCCGCGCCATCGGAAAAGGGCGGTCAGAAAGGGCCGGAGCCAACGCGCTACGGGGACTGGGAAAAGGGCGGGATCGTCTCGGATTTCTAGGGCCGCCTTGGAGGCCGGCCCGTTCCATGACATAACGCGAGCCGGTTTCGACGCGAGGACGCCCATGTATACGCAGGCGCTCAACGTCCCAGAAAGTGGCACGGCGGTGGACGCTGGCGACGCGGACAAGGCCGCGCGATTCCAGGCCATCGTCGATCGCGAGGACAAGGTCGAGCCCAACGACTGGATGCCCGAGAGCTATCGACGCACGCTGGTGCGCCAGATATCGCAGCATGCGCACTCCGAGATCATCGGCATGCAGCCGGAGGGCAACTGGATCACGCGCGCGCCATCGCTGAAACGCAAGGCCGCGCTGCTGGCGAAGGTTCAAGATGAGGCGGGCCATGGCCTTTACCTGTACGCCGCCGCCGAAACGTTGGGCGTATCGCGTGAAGAGCTGTATGAGCAGCTCCTGTCCGGCAAGGCCAAGTACTCCTCGATCTTCAACTATCCGACGCTGACATGGGCCGACATCGGGGCCATCGGTTGGCTGGTCGATGGTGCCGCCATCATGAACCAGATCCCGCTTTGCCGCTGCAGCTACGGTCCCTACGCACGGGCGATGATCCGCATCTGCAAGGAAGAAAGTTTCCACCAGCGCCAGGGCTACGAAATCATGGCGACGCTGTGCGGCGGAAGCGTAAAACAGAGGGAGATGGCGCAGGACGCGTTGAACCGCTGGTGGTGGCCAAGCCTGATGATGTTCGGTCCGTCGGACAAAGACAGCCTGCACAGCTCCGACACAATGAGATGGAAGATCAAGCGCTTCTCCAACGACGACCTGAGGCAGCGGTTCGTCGACGCGACGGTGCCGCAGGGCAGGCATCTCGGCCTGACCTTTCCCGATCCCGAGCTGCGTTTCGACGAACAGGCGGGCCACTGGCAATTCGGCGAGATCGATTGGGCCGAGTTCAAGCGGGTGTTGTCGGGCGACGGCCCGTGCAATCGGCAGCGGATGCAGGTGCGCCGGGAGTTGGAGGCGGATGGAGCCTGGGTGCGCGAGGCCGCGCTCGTCTACGCCCGTAAGCAGACAGAGCGTAACTCTGCAGCGAAGATCGCAGCCGAGTAGGGAATATCCATGGTCATGCAGCCTGCCGAATGTCGAGCGGGTGATGCGCCAACGGTGCGCGTGCGGGCCGGCAAAGGAGTGGTCGATGTCTGAGACGCCGATGCCGCTGTGGGAAGTCTTCATCCGCAATCGCTCGGGGCTGCCGCACAAGCATTGCGGTAGTGTTCACGCGCCGGACGCGACGATGGCGCTGCAGGCGGCGCGCGACGTCTATACGCGGCGCGGAGAGAGCGTGTCGATCTGGGTGACGCCGTCATCCGCCATCGTCGCCTCCGATCCGTCGGACAAGGAGGAGATGTTTGAGCCCACCGGATCAAAAATCTATCGCCATCCGACGTTCTACAAGGTCCCCGATGATGTGGGGCATATGTAGTGGCTAACCGGGCTGCCTCAATTCGCTCCCTCGCGCCGGCTTATCGTGATGCGGGCGGGGGAACGAGCAGCCGGGTGCGGGTGGATGCAGCGACATGTGCGGATGGGCTTATCGCGCCGGCGCGACCGCTGGCTCGCGTGGCTCAAGTCGGTTTCGGAACGATGGCTATTGCCGCTCCCGCTCGGCCGCGTGTGGCACGAACTGCTGATTTTCGGGGTCCTGCAGGCATGGGCGTGTCTGTTTGCCGGCGTGCTGCTGGGGTTCATTCTCCTGACCAAGTTCAGCTACCCAGCATGGATGCCGATCGCCCGCTACGACCTCTTGTTCCTGATCGCGGTGCTTACACAATTCATGCTCCTTGCGCTCAAATTCGAACGCTTCGAGGAGGCCAAGGTCATTCTTCTCTTTCACGTCGTTGCGACCGTCATGGAGCTTTTCAAGACGGCAAAGGGCTCGTGGATCTATCCCGACGCCAACGTCATCAGAATCGCGGGCGTGCCGCTTTTTTCCGGCTTTCTCTATTCGGCAGTTGGCAGCTACATCGCGCGCTGCTGGCGGTTGTTCGACTTCCGGTTCTCGAATTATCCCGACGTGCGCTGGACGTGGCTGCTGGCATTGCTGATCTACGTCAACTTTTTCACGCATCACTACTTCATCGATGCGCGCATGGCGCTGTTTGCCATGACGGCGGTGATTTACGGGCGCACCATGATCCACTTCACCGTGGACCGGGTGCCGAGGCGCATGCCGCTGCTTTTGGGATTCTTCCTCGTGTCGCTGTTCATCTGGCTGGCGGAGAACATCGGCTCGTTCTCCGCCGTGTGGCTCTATCCGCACCAGGTGAAGGCCTGGTCGCCCGTCACATGGGGCAAGCTCGGATCGTGGTTCCTGCTCATGATCATCAGCTTCGTGCTGGTGTCGCTCGTCAACCGGCCGCGAGAATTGAGCGCACGGCAAAGGGCGCGCATCGATGACGCCAGAGGCCGCTGAAAACGCGCTGTTTAAATATGTGCTGGCGTTGGGCGACGATGCGCTCGTGCTCGGTCATCGGCTGTCGGAGTGGTCCGGCCATGCGCCAATGCTGGAAGAGGACATTGCGCTGTCGAACCTGGCGCTGGACCTCATCGGCCAAGCGCGCCTGTACTATGCTTACGCGGCTGAACTCGAAGCTCTTGGCCGGAGCGAGGACGACCTCGCCTACTTCCGCGACGCCCGGGAGTTTCGCAACGTCCTGCTGGTCGAGCAGCCGAATGGCGATTTCGCCGCGACCATGATGCGTCATCTCCTCTACGCGTCTTTCATGCATCTTTACCTGCAAGCGCTGGCGAAATCGTCCGACCGGCGACTGGCCGAGATCGCAGCGAAGGCAGTGAAGGAAATGGCCTATCACGTGCGCCATGCAGCCGAGTGGGTTGTCCGGCTCGGTGATGGTACGGAGGAAAGCCACGAGCGCTTGTCACGCGCGCTGATCGAACTGTGGCCTTATGCAGACGAGCTGTTCCAGATGGACGATGGCGAAGTCGCGCTGTCCGCATCCGGCATTGCGGTCGCGAGAGGCGGCATTGCGCCGGCCTGGAAAGCGAAACTTGTCCGTGTCTTTGCCTATGCCAGGCTCGACTGGCCCGCCGATGCGGTCATACATCCCGGCGGCGGCCGCAAGGGACTCCACACCGAGACGTTCGGCAAAATGCTGGCGGAAATGCAATCGCTGGCCCGTGCGCACCCTGGCGTCACATGGTAACTAAGGCTGCGAAATTGCTGCCAGCCGCTGAAACGCCTATGGTGCCGTCTCGATTTTTCGTTTCCGCGCTATCATATGCGCGAGATGGACCGCGCCTCCGGCCACAGCCGTTCACTGGTAGCCGGACTTTGGTCGCTCCTGCAAAGGGTTAGGAGACCTCGAATGAACGTTGGAACAAGCAACCCGGCTGCCCCAGCGGGTGTGCCAGGCGAGGTGATCAAGGACTCCGGCACCGCGGCCTTCGCGAAGGACGTGATCGAGGCGTCGCGCCAGACGCCGATCATCGTCGATTTCTGGGCGCCGTGGTGCGGGCCTTGCAAGCAGCTGACGCCGATTCTGGAGAAGGTAGTCCTGTCGCACGGCGGCAAGGTTCGCATGGTCAAGATCAACATCGACGAGCACCCCGGACTGGCCGGGCAACTGCGGGTCCAGTCGATCCCGACGGTGTATGCTTTCAAGGATGGGCGCCCCCTTGACGGCTTCATGGGAGCTCAAAGCGAGTCCCAGGTGCGCGCGTTCGTGGGGCGTTTGCTTGAGGACGAGGCGGCGGCAGACCTCAATGCGGCGCTCGAAGAAGCCAATAAGGTGTTGGAGGCCGGCGATGCGCAGGCAGCGGCCGAGATCTTTGCCGCCATCCTGCAGGAAGACCGTGAAAACATTGCAGCCCTGGCAGGATTGGCCAAGTGCTATGTGGCAAACGGCGATATCGTGCGGGCCGAGCAGACGCTGGCGCTGGCCCCGCCCGACAAGCGCGAGGCCCAGTCGATCGCCGGCGTGCGGGCCGCTGTCGACCTTGCCAAGCGTGGCCAGAATGCCGGCAATGTCGGCGACCTCAAAGCCAAGGTTGCGGCGAACCCCGCCGACCACGCTGCGCGCATCGAGCTGGCAACGGCCATGGCTGCCGCCGGCGACAAGGACTCGGCCGTCGCCGAATTGCTCGAAAGCTTCCGCCGCGACCGCAACTGGAACGAGCAAGCCGCGAGAAAGCAGCTTGTGCAACTTTTCGAGGTGTGGGGTCCTAAGGATCCGGCAACCCTCGACGGCCGCAGGCGTCTGTCTTCGCTCTTGTTCTCCTGAGCGTCCTTCGAGAGGCGAAGCCCGTGCCCTCCGTGCACCGCTACCGTCGCGCAGAGGAGATGCCGCCAGTCATTCCTGTTTTCCCGCTGCAGGCCTGCATTCTACTGCCGCGCGCGTCGCTGCCGCTGCAAATTTTTGAGCCGCGCTATCTGGCAATGCTCGACGATGTCGTCGGCGGGAGCCGCATTATCGGCATCGTTCAGCCGGCGGGCGAGGGCGGTGAAACTGGCTCGCCGCAAGATAGCTCGGCGCCGTTGAGGCCGATCGGATGCGCCGGGCGCGTCACGGCATTTCAGGAACTTGAGAATGGGCGCCTGTTGATTTCTTTAACGGGAGTCGTGCGCTTCGCTCTGTCCAGCGAGGTCGTCGATCCAGCCCTGCCCTATCGGAAGTACAACGTCGACTATCGCCGGTTCGCCGATGATTTCCAGCCTGGTCTCGATGAGCAGCGGGTTGATCGCGACACCTTGATCGACGCCTTGCGCCGCTACCTCGCAGCGCGTGGTCTTGATGCTGATTGGAACACCATAGGGAAGGCATCCACCGAGCAGCTCGTTAATTCCCTGTCCGTCGCCAGTCCGTTCGGGCCGGAGGAAAAGCAGGCGCTGCTTGAGGCCGCCAGCCTGAAGGCGCGCGCTGAAACGCTGATTGCCCTGGCCGAGATGGAGTTGGCCGGCGGAGGCAACGTCGGGACAACGCTTCAATAAGAGAGCGACGATCATGCCCAACAACGATGATGCTGTCGAAAAACCAAACAGCGAGCGCGCTGATCCCCGCGTGCTGGAAATCCTTGTCTGCCCCGTAACAAAAACGACGCTCGAATACGATGAGAAGGCCCAGGAGCTGATCAGCCGGGCCGCTCGTCTGGCCTACCCCATCCGCAATGGCGTCCCGCATATGCTGCCGTCCGAGGCGCGGTCGCTGGACGAGAACAAGGCGTAAAGGCGATGCCCACCGTTTTCGATCCCATGCCCGACACTGAGCTCGTGCTCTATCACGCTTGGATGTCGAGCGCCTCGCGCCGGGTTCGTTTCTGCCTCGAAGAGAAAGGGCTGCCCTACGTCGGCATTTTCGTGCGGCTGCTGAAGAACGAGCAGAACACGCCGCAGTATCTGGCGCTCAATCCCAACGGCGTGGTGCCGACGCTGTTGCATCGCGGCCGGCCGATCATCGAAAGCACGGTGATCAACGAATATCTGGAAGACGTTTATCCCGATACGCCGCTGCGGCCGGCGGATGCCAGCGAGCGCGCGGCGATGCGGGTGTGGACCTATATGGCCGATATGGTCGTCATCAAGGCCTTCCAGGAGCTGAACTGGAATCGCATGATGGGGCCGACGGCCAGCAAATGGAGCGATGAGGAGCTGGCGCAGAAGATTGCGACCACACCGATGCCGGAACGCCGCGAGCAATGGCGCCGTGTTGCGCGTCAGCCCTATACGCAGGACGAGATCGAGCGCGCTGCCGATGTGCTGGGGCACGTGCTGGAGCGGATGGAGGCGAGCCTGGAGCGTGGCCCCTGGCTTGCCGGCAGTGTGTTTTCGCTCGCGGACATCAACATGTCGCCGTACGCGGTGCGTTTCGGCGAGCTCGAGGAGCACGGGATGTTCCTGCGCGACTATCCACGTACGCAGGCCTGGTGGGCGCGGGTCCAGGCGCGCCCGGCGTTCGCCCGCGCCAAGATCGAGCCGGTGAAGTTCGCCTGACCGCTACCAGCCGACGGCATAGGACGCGCGCCGCGGATCGCCGGCGCCTGTCAGCACGCCGTGCTTCACGTCGTGGATGACAGAGCACACCGAACCCGCAAGCCTGGTCCACTCCGGCCATTCCAGCACGTCGTGGCCGCGCTCGCGCAGGCCGTTCATGGTGGCATTGTCGATGCGGCCTTCGAGGGCCAGCCGGTTCGGATAGTATTCGTGCGGCTCGAAGCTGGACGGGAAGGAATAGCTGGCAAAGCGCGGCGCCTCGATGGCGCTGCGCAGATCCATGCCGAACGCAGAGACGTTGAGGAGCACCTGCAGCATGGCCTGGGTCTGCACGTCGCCGCCGGGCGTGCCGAACGGCATCACGGCCTGACCGTCGGCTAGAATGGCGATGGCGGGATTGGGCGTGAGGCGCGGGCGCTTGAACGGCGCGACCTCGGACGGATGACCAGCGACCGTCCAGGATTGCGAGCCGCGGCCGGACGGGCAGAAGCCGGTGCCCGGGATCATCTCGGCATCGTATGAGGAATCGCTCGGCGTCGCCGAGAAGACATTTCCGTCGCGGTCGATGGCGGCGCAATAGGCCGTGTCGGGTGACGGCGGCGGCACATAGGCGATCGGCACGTCGGGCCTCAGGCGCGGGTAGCCGCCGATCTCGCCGGCCTCCGGCATCTGCGGGCAAGATCTGGCCGAATCGATCTGCTGGCGGCGGCCGGCGGCATATTTTTCCGAGAGCAATGTATCGAGCGGCACGTCGACGAACAACGGGTCGCCGAAGTAGGCCTCGCGGTCGGAAAAAGCGAGCTTGATCGCCTCGGTCAGCAGATGGATATAGGCGGGCGAGTTGTGACCGAGTGCGCGCACGTCGTCTCGTGCCAGAATGCTCAGGACCATGTTCAGCGCAGGGCCCTGGCACCACGGCCCGCAGGTGTAGACCTCCACCGATCCATGGCGCGTGCGGACCGGCTTCTCCAACCGGGCCTTGAACGGACGCATGTCGTCCATGCTGAGCCAGCCGCCGTTCTTGGCGTGGTAATCGGTGATCGTGCGCGCGATGTCGCCCTGGTAGAAGGCAGCGTGCGCCGCGGCGAGCCCGGCTGCGCGGCCTTTGCCTGAGGCTCGTTTTTCCTCGTCAACCATGTACTGCAGCGACCGCGCGAGATCGGTCTGCCGGAACATGTCGCCGGGCAGGGGCGGCTTGCCGCCGGGCATCATGATGCGCGCGTTCTCGGCGAACCGGCGATAGCTCGCCTCGTTGCCGGAAATGGTCTCGCAGAGGCGCGGATCGGCGGGAAAACCGTCGCGCGCAAACCTGATCGACGCGGAGACGACGTCACCGAAGCTCATGGTGCCGTAGCGTTCCAGAGCGGTGATCCAGCCGGATGGCCCGCCCGGCACAACGGCGCGCATGAGGCCCGCCGGAATGGCACCCTTGTGCTTGTCGCGGAAGTAGGCAGAGGATGCCTTGGCTGGCCACACGCCCAGGCCGTCGATGGTGATGACCTCGCCCGTCGCAGCGAGCCGGATCATGATAGGCGCGACGCCAGCGACATTCACGAGATCGCATTGCGTGACGCCGAGCGCAATGCCTGCGGCGACACCGGCGTCCACTGCGTTGCCGCCAGCTTCGAGGATCAGGAAACCCGCGTGCGCGGCCTGGTAGTGGGCGGCGGATACCATGTGGCGGCTGCCGGTCAGCACGTTGCCGTGCCCCGAGATTCCCTTGAGACCGATGACATTGCCGCCAGTCGCCATGCGCCGTCTCCTCGAAGCTGATCCGTGCATGGCAGCTTGAGCCCAAATGCGGCCCTGGGCAAGTGACATGACCGGCATGGCCGACCTACAATGCCAGAGGGCCGGACAGGCCGTGTAGGCGAGGGAACAAGCGTACAATGATGCGAAGCAAGCTGTTCGTGCCGGGCAGCAGGCCGGAGTTATTTGAGAAGGCAATGGCGAGTGCCGCCGATGCGCTGTCCTTCGACCTGGAGGATGCCGTCACACCGGACAAGAAGGAGGAGGCGCGGCGGCGCACGAGCGATTTTCTGGTAAGTTTGGGACGCGAGCATGCCAAACTCAGGATCGTGCGCGTCAATCCGGTCGCGTCGCCGCAGTTCGCGGAGGACGTCGCTGCCGTCGTCACGGTGGGCACGGACCTCGTGAACTTGCCGAAGCTCGAGAGCGCGGAAGAAGTCCGGCGTGGCGTCGAGGCCGTGATCGCCGCCGAAAAGCGCAAGGGCCTGACGCACAAGACCGGCATTCTCATCAATCTGGAAAGTCCCAAAGGCCTGCGCTTTGCCAACGAGATTGCCTGCGCGCACGAGCGGGTGTCGGGCGTGCAGTTCGGCGTCGGCGATCTGTTCGCGCCCTATCGCATCGAGCGTCACGACGCGGCGCTGGCGCCGGTGCGGCTGGCCGCGAAGATGGCGGCGGCCGAGGCGGGCGTGCCGGCGTTCGATACGGTGTTCGTCAATGTCGCCGATACGCTGGGCCTGGAACGCGACACCATCGCGGGCAAGCGGATGGGGTATTCCGGAAAGAGCTGCATCCATCCTTCGCAGGTGGCGATCGTGAACGCAGTCTATACCCCGCGCGAGGCTGAGATCGCCTGGGCGCAAAAGGTGCTTGCGGCCGCGGCCGATCCGGCCAACAAGGGGCTCGGTGCGTTCGTGGTCGACGGCCGGATGGTCGACGAGCCGTTCTTTCTCGAAGCGCGCGCGACGGTCGAACTGGCCAAGCGCCTCAAGCTCATAAACTAGCTCAGCGTGGAAACAGAATGAAATGCGATACCGCGAAAGACGGGCCGCTGGCGGGGCTCAAAGTGATCGATTGCGCGACCGTTTTCGCCGGTCCTCTCTCGGCCATGGTGCTGGGGGACTTCGGTGCCGACGTCATCAAGATCGAGCACCCGGATGGCGATGCGCTGCGTAAGATGGGCGCCGCCAAGGACGGGCACGGCCTGTGGTGGAAGGTGACCGGCCGCAACAAGCGCGCCATTGTGCTCGATCTGCATGATGGCGACGGCAAGGAGGTGTTCAAGGCGCTGGTGAAGGACGCCGACGTGCTGGTCGAGAACTTCCGCACCGGCACACTGGAGCGATGGGGACTGGGTTGGGAAACTCTGTCGGAGATCAATCCGCGCCTTGTCATGCTGCGCGTGACCGGTTTCGGCCAGACCGGCCCTTATAAGCATCGCGCAGGATTCGGCACGATCGCGGAGGCGTTCTCTGGTTTTGCCCATGTCACGGGAGAGGCGAGCGGCCCGCCGACGTTGCCGCCGTTCGGTCTGGCCGATGGCGTGGCGGCTTACCACGGCGTGTTCGCGATCATGTTCGCGATCTACGAGCGGGACGTGCAGGGAAGCGGCAAAGGGCAATATATCGACCTGTCGCTATACGAGCCGCTGTTCTCGCTGCTGGGCGCACAAGCATCCACGTACGATCAGACCGGCGTCATTCAGAACCGCACCGGCAATCGCTCCGTCAACAACGCGCCACGCAACGCGTACAAAACGAAGGACGGCCGATATGTGGCGCTGTCGGCGGCGGCGCCGAGCATCACGCGCCGGGTGTTGGAACTGACGGGCGGCAAAGCGGTGGCGGAAGATCCGCGCTTTGCCACCAACATGGGCCGTGTTCAGCACGTGGAAGAGGTGGATGGGATCGTCGGCGGCTGGATCGGGCGTCACACACTGGCGGAGGTGCTGGATGCCTTCGACAAGGCGGAGGCGGCGATCGGGCCGGTCTACGATGTGGCTCAGATTCTGGATGATCCCCAATATCAGGCGCGCGAGAGCGTGACTACGATCGCCGACAAGGATCTCGGTCCACTGCGGATGCAGAACGTGTTCCCACGGCTGTCGCGCACGCCGGGGCGCATCAAGCATGGCGGTCCGCGTATTGGGGAGCATTCGCAAGACGTGCTCGAGCAGATGGTCCGCGACGGCAAGATCGATGCGGCACTTGGCGAGCGCGTGCTTGCGTGGGCCAAGCAAAAGACGAAGGGCTAGGCTGGATGACAAAACGCGGCGTCCACGACATGGGAGGCGATGCGGCAGGTCCGATCGATCGCCACGAGCATGAGCCGAGCCTGGCGGAACGGCGTATCGACGCCATGATGCTGCTCATGCGCGATCAGAAGCGGCATTTGTGGCTGACAGACGAGAACCGCCGCACCATCGAGAGCATGGCGCCTGGAGATTATGAAGCCGCAGGCTACTATGAACGCTGGCTGCACGCGTTGCGCGGTCTCCTTGTTGAGAAAGGCGTGCTGACCGAGGCGGAGATCAGCGAGCGGCTGGCGGCGGTCCGGGCGCGATACGATGCAGCGGAGCCCACGGCATGAGCCCGCGCTTCAAGATCGGCGATCGCGTCTGCGTGCGTGCCGATGACCACGAGGGCCACCACCGCACGCCGGCCTACCTGAAGGGCAAATCGGGCGTGGTCGTGAAGAAATTCGGGGCATGGCGCAATCCCGAAGAGTTGGCGTACGGCAAGCCAGGCTTGCCCAAGCAGCCGCTGTATATGGTCAAGTTCGAGATGGATGGCGTTTGGGCCGGCAACGGCACCTACGCCAAGCGCGATACGGTAACGGCCGATCTCTACGAGCACTGGCTGGAGCCGGATGGCGATCGGCAGACCGGAAGCGGCACATGACACACGACGATCATGGCGATGAGCATCACGACCACGACCATGGCCATCCGCATGACCATGGTCCTTTCCAGCCCGACCTCAAGGAGCCAAGCGAGGACTGGGAATTCCTCGAGATTGCATTGCGTGAATTGCTGATCGACAAGGGCGTTATCACGGCGCGCGAGGTCGAGGACAAAATCGAGGAATGGGACGGCAAGGTGCCGGAAAATGGCGCCAAGGTGGTGGCGCGCGCCTGGCTTGATCCCGCGTTCAAGAAGCGCCTGCTGGCTGACGGCAATAAGGCAGTGGCCGAGCTTGGGTTCGAGTTTCCGGGGTTGAAGCTGGTCGTGATCGAGAACACCTCCAAGGTGCACAACGTTATCGTGTGCACGCTGTGCTCCTGCTATCCGCGAGCGCTGCTCGGCCTGCCGCCGCTCTGGTACAAGTCGCGCGAATATCGATCGCGCACGGTGCGCGAACCGCGTGCAGTCCTGCGCGAGTTCGGGACGGACCTGGCCGACAGTGTCGAGGTGCGGGTAGTCGACTCGACGGCGGATTGCCGTTTCCTTGTCTTGCCGCGGCGGCCTGACGGAACGGACGGTTGGAACGAGGAGCATCTGGCGAAGCTGGTGACGAGAGATTCCATGATCGGCACCGCGCTCGCGTTGACACCACAAGGAGAGCGCAGCTCATGAGGACACGCCGATGAAAATCCGCGACGCTGCGCGCGTCATCCGTTCCAAGAATGCCGGTCCGACACAGGTGTCGCTGGACCTCATGTTCGACGATCCCAAGCTGTACGAGCGCGCGCTCAAGGCGCCGAGCCTGCGGCCGGACGTGCTGGCGCAGCGGTTCGGCGTGCCGGAGGCGGAAGTCATTCCCTATCCCGCGGCCATAGCCATCAAGATCGTGCTGCCGCGCCGGATTATCGCGGGCACGCCCGGCGATACCGACGTGTACGGCGCCCAACAACACCGACCGCTGCTGGACATCGAGATATGAGCAACTTCGCGCGCGTTATTGCTGCCTATGAGAGGGAGCCAGGTCCGCTGCGCATCCTGTCGGCGTCGGGGCAGCTGGGCTACGGCGTGCTGGCAAAAGCGTTTCAGGCCGGCCTGGAGCGGCGTCCGCACCTAATTGGTGCGGACATGGGCTCGGTCGATCCGGGACCGTACTATCTTGGCGCGGGGCGTATGGCGACGTCGCGCCGGGTTTCGAAAAGCGATCTCAGGCAGCTTCTGATGGGCGCCGTCGGCAATGGCATTCCTCTTGTCATCGGAACGGCCGGCACGGGTGGTGGCGATCCGCATTTGGCCGCAGTTGTGGAGATCGTCCGGGAAATTGCGCGAGAGGAGAACATGTCGTTCCGCCTCGCGACCATCGGGGCGGAGATTCCCAAGGACGTGGTCAAGACGGCGGCGCGAGCCGGCAAGGTCCGGTCTATCGGCCCGATACCGGCGCTCACGGATGAGGAGGTCGACGGTGCGTCGCGCATCGTCGGGCAGATGGGAACCGAGGCGTTCATCCGCGCCATCGATCAGGATGTGGACGTCATTATCGCCGGTCGCGCATGCGATACGGCGATCTACACCTGCCTGCCGGCGCGGCTGGGGCTGCCCATGGCACCTGCGATGCAGATGGCCAAAATCATCGAATGCGCCTCGCTGTGCTGCGAGCCGGGCGGGCGCGACTCGATGCTGGGCACACTGGAAGGCGAGAGTTTCGTGCTGGAGAGCATGAACCCGAACCGGCGTGCGACGCCGCTGTCGGTCGCTGCGCACGGCCTCTATGAACAGGCCGATCCGCTCAGCGTCATCGAGCCCGAGGGCGTGCTGCATCTGGGCGATTCGAAATTCGAGGCGGTCGACGAGCGCCGCTGCCGCGTGTCGGGTGCCCGCTGGGTGCCGGCGAAGCAGTTCACCGTGAAGATCGAGGGTGCAACCCGGGTCGGCGCGCGTGCGATCTGCGTCGCGGGCTCGGTCGATCCCGTGTTTATCGCCAAGGCCGACGAGATCATTCCGGCCGTCGAGGCGATCGTGCGCGAGCTGGTGCCGCCCGATCCGGCGAAACCGTATCAGCTGTTCTTCCGGTTCTATGGCCTGGGCGTGGTCGGCGGCCAGCCGGTGACGACGCTGCCGGAGGAAATCGGCATCATCGTCGAGTGCATCGGCAGCGACGAAGACGAGGCCCGCGCCGTGGTGGCCTCGTGCAAGCAGTATCTCCTGCATCACGGTTTTCCGGGCCGGATTTCTACGGCCGGCAACACCGCATTTCCCTTCACGCCGCCGGAGCTGACGGCGGGGGATGCCTACCGTTTCAGCGTCTATCACATCATGGATGTCGACGCGCTCGAGCCACTGTTCCCGGTGAGCGTGGAGACGGTGGGCGGCTAAGACGCGATCCCCAAAAAGTTGTCAGCTGCCATGTGTGCCTTGGCCTCGCCGTGGCACTCCCATATGCTGCGCACAACCATCAAGCATCACTACCGAGGAACGCCCGATGAATCTGTCCTTCAAGCTCCAGGAGCGCGCGGCTGCCAACAAGCCCGTGCGCATCGGGCAGGTGGGGGCCGGCAAATTCGGGACCATGTTCCTGTCGCAGGTGAGGCTGACCACGGGGATGCACCTCGTGGGACTGGCGGATCTGATGCCTGCGCGGGCGAAGGAACGGCTGCTCGGCGTGCAGTGGTCGCCTGAGCAGATCAACGCGACGTCTCTCGGCGATGCGTTGAAGACGGGCAAGACGCATATCACTGACAACGCGATGAGCCTGATCGAGAACCCCGAGATCGAGGTGATCATCGAGGCGACGGGCGATCCGGGGACCGGCATCAAGCTGTGCCAGGCGGCGATCAATCACGGCAAGCACGTCGTGATGGTCAACGTCGAGGCCGATGCGCTGGCGGGGCCGCTGCTGGCGCGGCAGGCGCGCGAGAAGGGTGTTGTCTATAGCCTCGCGTGGGGCGATCAGCCCGCGCTGGTGTGCGATCACGTCGATTGGGCGCGCACGTGCGGGTTCAAGGTAGTCGCCGCGGGCAAAGGCACGCGGTATCACCCGACCTATCATCAGTCCACGCCCGAGAGCGTGTGGGACATCCTGAACACGTACCTCAAGATTCAGGACAAGAGCCACATCAACCCGAAGATGTTCAACTCGTTCGTCGACGGCACCAAGTCCGGAATCGAGATGACGGCCATCTGCAATGCCACGGGCCTGCACTCGCAGTCCGACGGCCTGGGCTTCCCGGCGGCCACGCGCTTCGAGCACGCGGACATTTGCAAGCCCAAGGCGGATGGCGGCGTGTTGGAGAAAGCCGGCGTGACGGAGGTGACATCGTCGCTCTACCGCGACGGCAAGGATGTGCCACACAATCTCGTCATGGGCACCTACATCGTGTTTGAGAGCGACAGCGACTACGCCTTGAAGTGCTGCGTGGAGTACAACCTGCTGCCGGACAAAACCGGCAAGTATGCCGCGCTGTATCGGCCCACGCACATGATCGGGCTTGAGCTCGGCGTGTCGGTGGCGTCGGCGGCGCTGAGGAAGGAGCCCACGGGGTCGCCGTTCTGCTTCAACTCCGATGTGGTCGCCACGGCCAAGCGCACGCTCAGAAAGGGCGAGATGCTGGACGGTGAGGGCGGCTTCTGCGTCTGGGGCAAGCAGACGCCGGCGGACGTGTCGCTGAAGGAAGGCTATCTGCCGCTCGGTCTTGCGCACAACGTCAAGCTCAAGAGCGACATCAAGGAGGGCCAGCGGCTCAAGTGGTCGGATGTCGCCTATGATGCGGCCGACGACGCGGTGCGCGTGCGGAAGGAAATGGAGGCCGTATTCGGCCGGCCGAATACCTGAGCGAGGCGCAGCGTCATGCCGAAAACCAACACAACCAAGAATCGTGTGGCTCTTGTAACGGGAGGCGCGTCGGGGATCGGACTAGCGACGTGCGAGATGCTGCTCGCGAAGGGCTGGAAGGTCGCGATTCTGGATCGGGACGAAAAGGCGCTGAAGGCGGTGCGCGCCGCGCATGAGCAAAACAAGGCCGTGCGCATCGCGTCGCTCGACGTGACGGACGAGAAGGCTGTGGACCGTGCAGTAGCTGAAACCGTGGAGGCCTTTGGCGGGATCAACGGCGTCGTCAATTCGGCCGGGATCGCCGCGGACAAGCACGTCTTCGATACGCCGGTGGATCTGTTCCGCAAGATGCTCGACGTCAATGTGGTGGGGACGTTCCTGGTAGGGCGTGCCGTTGCGCGCATCATGATGGATACCGGTGGTGGGGCCATCGTCAACATTGCCTCAATCTCGGGCTTGCGGGGCTCCAAGGGCCGCTCGGCTTACGGCGCATCGAAAGGTGCGGTCGTGACACTGACGCAGGTGATGGCCAACGATCTGGCGCCGTTCGGCATCCGCGTGAATGCGGTGGCGCCAGGACCGGTTGAAACGCCCCTGGTGCAGGCGGTCCATACCGACGCTGACCGCGAGCTGTACCACCGTTACATCCCGATGAAGCGCTACGGCACGCCGGCTGAGCTTGCGAGCGTCATCCATTTCCTGCTGGATGACACCCAATCGAGTTACGTGACGGGAGAAATTCTGGCAGCGGATGGCGGTTATCGCGGTTCGGGACTTGTCCTGGATCGTTGAAGACTCGGCCGCCGGAAAGGAATTGGGGAGGCAAATGTCTCGCGTAACGAAGATCGAGCCGATTGCGCTGCGCATTCCGTTCTCCGATGGCAGTGCGGGCACGGGCATCATGCCGCGCCGATGGACGCACTTCGATATGCTGCTGGTGCGCGTCGAGACTGACGATGGGCTGGTGGGATGGGGTGACAGTTTCTCGTATTTCTGTTCGACGGCCGTGCGGGCGGCACTCAATGACATGGTCGCGCCGCTTGTCGTCGGGCAGGAGATCGGCGACATCGCGACACTGAACCGGGACGTGCAGCACAAACTGCATCTGCCGGGCCGCTATGGCATCACCATTTTCGCGCTATCGGGTGTGGATATCGCGCTTTGGGACATCGCGGCCAAACGCAAGGGCGTGTCGCTGGCGGAGCTGTTGGGCGGACGGAAGCGCGAGACTGTGCCGGCTTATGCGAGCCTCGTGCGTTACGGCGTGCCCGACCTGGTCGAGAAATTCGCAAAGCAGGCGGTCGGTGAAGGCTTCTCGGATGTGAAGCTGCACGAGATTGCCCTGGACTGCATCGAGGCGGGACGCAAGGCCGTGGGTCCGAAGGTGCGGTTGACGACCGACGTCAACTGCAACTGGTCGCTCGATGAGGCCGAGCGCATGCTGCCCGAGATGAAACGGTTGGATCTATTCTGGGTCGAGGAGCCGGTGTTTCCACCCGACCACGCCAGGACGCTGCAGGCGCTGGGGCGCTTCGGCGTGTCGCTCTCGACGGGCGAGAATGCGACCACGTCCGTGCCGTTCGAGGATACGGTGCCGGCGGTCACATATGCGCAGCCGAGCATCACGAAGGTTGGCGGCGTGACCGAGTTTCTGAAGGTGTGTGACCTGGCCACAGCGGCCGGCAAGACGCCCATGCCGCACTCGCCCTACTTCGGGCCGGGCTACTGGGCGACGCTGCAGCTTGCCGCCAACCGGCCCGAGGTGGGGTTGTTCGAGTACTACTACGTGAAGCCCGATGCGTACGTCTCGCAGTCGATCCCGCTGCCCAAGAACGGAAGCATCGCCATCCCCAAGGCCCCGGGCATCGGGTTCGAGCCGGACATGGCCGTGCTCGACAAGTATCGCGTTGCGTGAACCTGGAGATCCGAGCCGTGCCAGTCCCCCAAGTCATCCTCGACAGCGTCACGCACCTGTTGCCGGAGCATCGCGGTGCGGCGGCGCTATGCGCCTCGCATGGCGGGCGGTATTCGGGCTACTACGCGGCGACCAAGGGCGTGAGCGCGGTGATTTTCAATGATGCGGGGATCGGGCGGGAGCAGGCGGGGATCGGCGGCGTCCGCATGCTCGAACGGCTGGGTGTTCCGGCTGCCGCGGTGTCAGGAAAGACCGCGCGCATTGGCGATGGGAAGGACAATCTCGCGCGTGGCGCCCTGTCGTTCGTCAACGAACCAGCGGGTCAGCTCGGCCTCACGGTCGGGATGACGTGCGCGGAGGCGCTGGGCAGGCTCGCGACGACGACGCTGAAGCCGGCGGCCGAACCGCCCAAGGAGGATGAGCATCGGTTCGAGGTGAAGGGCGGTGCCGGCGTAAAAGTCATCGTCATGGACTCGATCTCGCTGGTGAGGCCCGAGGATGCGGGACACATCATCGTGACGGCCTCGCACGGCGCGTGCCCTGGCGGCAAACCGGAGATGGCGGTGAAGTATCCGGTATTCGCGGCCGTCACAAACGATGCCGATCGCGGCATCGACGATGCCGGCGTGTCGCGGCTGCCGGCCATGAATGCCCGTGGGATTGCTGGAGCATGTCTGTCTGCGTTCTCGGGGCGTATTGGCGACGGCCGCTCCATGTACGAGGACGGCTATGTGTCCGCCTTGAACGTGGTTGCGGAAAAGTACGGCGGGAGCATCGGTCAGAGCTGTCGCCAATTCGTCGAAGCCATGGTCGCTGCACGCGCAAAGGAACTTGCACGATGAACCAACCTGTTTCCAATTCCACGCGGCGCATGACCGGCGGACAGGCGCTGGCGGAGATGCTGAAGCTGTCGAACGTCGGCCCGATGTTCGGCATGGGCGGCTTTCAGCTGCTACCTTTCTACGAGGCCTGCCGCGCGCTGAACCTCAAGCACTATCTCATCAATGACGAGCGCTGCGGCGCGTTCGCCGCTGACGCCTACGCCAAGGTGACGAACAGGCCGGCCGTGGCCGACGGCACGCTCGGTCCTGGGGCGACCAATCTTGTGACGGGTCTGGTCGAGAGCCTAAATGCCGGCATCCCGATGATCGTGGTGACGGGGGATGCCAATCGCGAGCATGCCTGGAAGAACATGACGCAGGAGGCGCGCCAGCTCGAGGTGCTGCGCCCGGTCGTCAAAGAGGTGATCCGGGTCGAGGTCATCAAGCGCTTGCCCGAGCACGTGCGGCGCGCATTTGCGGTTGCGACAAGCGGCAGGCCAGGCCCGGTGCTGATCGACGTGCCGGAGGACGTGGCGCACGGCGAGCATGATTTCGATGCGAGCGACTTCTGGGTCGATCAGGGTACGCTGAGGGCGCAGGCGAGGCGCACGCGTCCCGACGCCGCCGATGTGACGAGAGCGGCCGCGTTGATCGCAAAGGCGGAGCGCCCATTGATCCTGGCGGGCGGCGGCATTCACATCTCGGAAGCCTACGGTGCGCTGCAGGCCATGGCCGAGGGCTACAATATCCCCGTTGCGCACACGATGTCGGGCAAGGGTTCGATCTCGTGCGCGCATCCGCTGTCGGCGGGGCTGTTCGGGCGCTACGACCGGATTGCCAATGCGCTGATTGCGGCATCCGATTGTCTGATCGTTGTGGGCTGCAAGCTGGGCGAGATCGCCACCAAGCGGTTTGCATTGATCCCGCCCGGCAAGCCCATCATCCATGTCGAGATCGAGCCTACAGAGATCGGCCGCACTACGCGGACGGACGTCGCCCTGGCCGGAGATGCGAGATTGACGCTTCAAGCGATTGCCGCCGAGCTTGGTGACGGCAAGGCCGCAGCGCGCCAGCGTTCAGCTTACGTCGCTGAACTCCCGAAGCGGATGACGGAATGGCGAGCTGGTGCCGCCGACCGACTGGAATCGCGCGAAACGCCGATTAACGTTGGGCGCCTCATGGGCGAGCTGAACAAGATCATGCCGGCCGACGGCATCGTTGTCGCCGACGGCGGCTTCGCGGGTCACTGGGGCGGCCTGATGTTCGACACAAAACAGGCGGGACGGCACTTCCTGCCCGACCGCGGTTTTGCATCGATCGGCTATGGTGTGCCGGGGGGCATCGGCGCGCAGCTCGGTGCCGGCCCCGATCGGCGTGTGGTGAGCTTGACCGGCGACGGCGGGTTCAACATGAGCCTGGGCGAGCTCGAAACGGCGCGCCGAGTGGGCGCCAACTTCGTGGTGGTCGTTTTCAATAATGCGGCGTCAGGTTACGTGAAGGCGCTACAGCATGCCGTGTATGGAAGTGGGAACTATCAGTCCTCCGATCTCATCGAGATGGACTATGCGGCCATCGCCAAGGGCTTCGGCTGTCGCGGCATTCGCGTGTCCGACCCGGAGAAACTGTCGGTGGCCCTGCGCGAGGGATTGGACAACACCACTACGCCCACGGTCATCGACGCCATCGTGACCCGCGACCCGTCAAAGATGTTGCCTGCGGCCGACAACCGGACACTGAAGGTGCAAAAGGGGGACCGCCCCGTGTAACGTAGAGAACGACACGAGGGAGGCGGCGAAAATCGCATCCAAGCCGGAGGAAATGCGAGCCGGGGTGCCTGCAGCCACAAAATGGTGGCGAGCGCCGAAGTCGCGGTTGCGCTCGGGGTAGTCCGCGCTTCGAGGAGGAAGAGAATGAGGTTTCTTAGGTCTGCGCCGGCGATGGGGTTGGCGCTCTGCATCGGAGCTGCGCCTGCGGCTCACGCTGAAGTCGGCGAAGTGCTCCTCGGCCAGCAGATCGGTGCCACCTATTTGCCGGCCTTGGTCATGGAGAGCCATAAGCTGGTCGAGAAGAGGCTCGAGGCGGCTGGAATGGGCAGCGTCAAAGTGACGTGGAGCCGGCTCGGGACGGCCGCGGCCGTCAACGATGCGACGCTCTCAGGGTCGCTGCACTTCTCGTGTCAGGGCGTGCCCTCCACGGCCATCATATGGGACCGCACCAAGTCCACGATCGGCGTCAAGGCGGTGGTCGCCAATGCCAGCAACAACATCTGGCTGAACACGCGCAATCCCAACATTAAATCCATCAAGGATTTCACTGAAAAAGACCGCATCGCTATTCCAGGGTTGAAGGTCTCGGCGCAGGCGCTGTCGCTGCATCGCCTGGCTGCGACGACGTGGGGGCCGGAGAACTACACCAAGATCGACCACCTCGTCGTGTCGCTGCCGCATCCTGACGCAATGGCATCGGTGCTGAGTCCGGTGTCGGAGATCCAGACGCACTTTGCGACTTCGCCATTTTCCGAGATCGAGATCAAGGCTGGCTTGAAGACGATCACAACGGCGTTCGAGATCTGGGGCGGACCGACGACGGGCACAAATTTCGTGTCGAGCGAGAAGTTTCGCAACGAAAACCCCAAGGTCTACGACGCCGTCATCAAAGCCTTCAGGGAAGCACAGGATTGGATCAACGCCGACCAGACACGCGCTGCCGCGCACTATCTCGAACTGTCGAAAGAGAAGCGGCTGACGGTGGAAGAGTTGGTCGAGGGCATGAAAACCAAGGACATGGACTTCACGCCCGTGCCGGCAAATGTTGGCAAGATGCTGGATTTCATGCATCAGGTCGGTCTGATCAAGACCAAGGCGGCCTCTTGGAAGGATCTCTACTTGCCTGAGGCACACGAATTGCCCGGGAACTGAATAGAGTCATCCGTCAAAAAACATCGAAGCCAAAAAGGGAGGAATGACTATGCGAACCACACGATTTTTTGCCGCAGCGGCGGTCGTGGCATCCATGGCGGCGGCGCCCTCAGCGCGCGCCGAGGTCAGCGAGGTGGTGCTCGGCCAGCAGTTCGGCGCCGTCTATCTGACGATGATGGTGATGCAGAACGAGAAGCTGGTCGAGAAGCAGCTCGCGGCGGCCGGCATGGGGGATGTCGCGGTCAAGTGGGCGCGGCTCGGAGGTCCGGCCGCGCTCAACGATGCCTTCATCTCGGGCAGCCTGCACTTCGCGACGCAGGGTGTTCCGTCCATGGCCGTCCTGTGGGATCGCACGCGGAGCAACATCGGGTTCAAGGCGGTCGCTGCTGCCGCGAACAACAATATCTGGCTGCATACGAAGGATCCGAGCATCAAATCGCTCAAGGACTTTACTGAGAAACATCGGATCGCGGTGCCGTCACTCAAGGTGTCGACGCAGGCTTTCATGATGCACGTGGCGGCGGACAAGCTGTTCGGGGAGTACACCAAGCTCGATCACATGATCGTAGCGCTCCCCCACCCCGAGGCGCTCGCTGCCGTGCTCAATCAGCAGGGGGAGATTACGGCGCATTTCGCGACCTCTCCGTTTCATGAGAAGGAAGCCAAGGCCGGACTGCCGGTGGTGACGACCGCTTATGACATCATGGGCGGTCCGACGACCGGCCTGACGTTCACGTCGACGGACAAATTCCGCAACGAGAACCCGAAAGTGTATGCGGCCGTGCTCAAGGCTTATGACGAGGCAATCGCGTGGGCCAACGCGGACAAGCTGAGGGCGGCACGCCTGTACATCGAGATGACCAAGGACAAAAACCTCGACGAGAACGAGCTGGCTGCCCTGCTGGCAACGAAGGATCTGGAATTTACAAAGACACCGAGCAATGTCGGCAAGATGGTCGAGTTCATGCACCGGGTCGGCCTCATCAAGGCCAAGCCCGAGTCCTGGAAGGACCTGTTCTTCCCCGAAGCACACGGGCTGCCGGGAAGCTGACGTTGCGAAGACTAGGTAGATCAACTCAGAAATCGGAGACGATGAAGGTGAAGGCAAAAAGACTAGGACGTTCGCTGGTCGTGGCGGCGGTTATCGGGGTCATCGCGGCCGCGCCCGTACGTGCGGAGGTCAGCGAGATCAATCTGGCGCAGCAGTTCGGCGCAATCTTCATTCCGCTGATGGCAATGGAGAACGCCAAGCTCATCGAGAAAGAAGCCGCCGCCCGCGGCCTGCCGAACCTTAAGGTCAACTGGACCAAGATGGCTGGGCCGTCGGTGATGGTGGATGCCATCATCTCCGGCAACCTGCATTTCTCGGCTCAGGGCGTGCCGTCAATGGCGCTGCTGTGGGATCGCACCAAGGGTGGTATCGGCCTCAAGGGCATATCGGCCATCACCAACACGGACATCTATCTCAACACGCGCAACGATGCGATCAAGTCGATCCGCGATTTCACGGAGAAGGATCGGATCGCGCTGCCGTCAGTCAAGGTATCGACTCAGGCCCTGTTCCTGCAGATCGCCGCCGAGAAGGAATGGGGCGCCGGCCAGCACACGAAGCTCGATCATCTGACAGTTGGCCTCGCGCATCCCGATGCTTTGGTGGCGGTGCTCAACCCGTCAGGGGAGATCACGGCGCATTTCGCAACCTCGCCGTTCCACGAGGCGGAGATGAAGGCCGGCATGAAGACGGTAACCACGGGCTACAAGATCATGGGCGGCGAGGTATCTAACCTCGTGTTCGTAACGACGGAGCAGTTCCGCAAGGATAACCCCAAGGTGTATGAGGCCGTCACCGCGGCGATGAACGGTGCTATCGACTGGACCAACGCCGACAAGCGACGGGCGGCCAAGCTCTACATCGAGATGACGCGGGAGAAAAAGCTCACCGAGGACGACATTGTCGAGCTGATCTCCGTTCCGGGCTTCGACTTCACTCGAGTTCCGAAGAAGACCTTCGACTTTGCAGCGTTCATGCACAAGATCGGGTCTTTGAAGAACAAACCGGAGTCGTGGAAGGATTTGTACTTCCCCGAGGCCCATGCGTTGCCGGGCAGCTGATCGCGAGGAGATGGCATGCTTAGGCTCGGATGTGGCGCCGGATTTTCGTCTGACCGGTTGGAACCGGCAATCGATCTGGCGAGCAAAGGCCGGCTCGATTACCTGGTATTCGAGACCATCGGCGAGCGCACGCTGGCTTTCGGGCATCGCGACCGCAAGCTCGATCCGAGGAAAGGCTACAACCCTCAGCTCGCCGCGCGGCTGAGGGGTGTTCTGGGCGCGTGCAGGGACAACGGCACGCGCATCGTCACGAACATGGGTGTGGCGAACGTCCCGGCGGCGGCGGAGCTCGCCGTCGAGGTGGCACGCGAGCTCGGCCTGAAGGGCCTGAAGGTCGCGGCTATCGAGGGCGACGACGTCGGCCACCTGATGGGGCCGGACACGACGCTGTTCGACAATCACGACCGTAGGATTTCCGAAGTCGGCCTCCCTGTGGTGGGCGCCAACGTGTATCTGGGTATCGATGCCATCCTGCCGGGGCTGGAGGCTGGGGCGGATGTCGTGATCACCGGGCGTGTAGCGGACCCGTCGCTGTTCCTGACGCCGCTCGTGCATCACTACGGCTGGGCACGCGATGACTGGCGCCTCATGGGGCAAGGCACGGTCGTCGGGCACCTGATGGAATGCGGCATGCAGATCACCGGCGGCTACTTTGCCGATCCGGGCATGAAGGATGTGCCGCGCTTGGCGGACTGCGGCTATCCCATTGCCGAAATCGACGCCGATGGCCGGTGCGTCATCACCAAGCTGGACGATGCCGGCGGCATGGTGACCTCGCGCACGGTCAAGGAGCAGCTGCTCTACGAGGTGCACGATCCGACGTCGTATCTGACGCCGGACGTGACGGCGGATTTCTCACGCGTGCGGGTCACCGAAGCCGGCCGGGATCGCGTGGAGGTCAACAACGCCGGCGGGACGGCCAGGCCCGAGAAGCTGAAGGTGACGGTTGGCTTCGACGGCGGCCATTTCGCCGAGGGCGGAGTGAGTTACGCCGGCCCCAACGCAACGGCGCGCGCCAAGCTCGCCGCCGGCATCCTGGCCGAGCGCCTGGGGCGGCATGCGGCCATTGCCAAGTCCATGCGTATCGATCTGGTCGGCATCAACGCGTTGTACGCGACGGCGCGCGATGCCCAGTCCGAAAGCGAGGATGTGCGCGTGCGCGTGGCCATG
>CADEFX010000028.1 GCA_902826715.1 uncultured Hyphomicrobiales bacterium
AATTATAACGGTACGGCCCTCGCCGTTCCGCCCCTGCGGGGGACAGTGACGTGACGCAAAGCCTCGGGTCCGATGGGCCGCGAGGATGATTGTGCTGGGTGCGCCGGGTAAGTTTGTGACACCCTCACCCTTCGAGGGAGAGGGAGGATAACGAGTTTGTTGTTTGTGCTGGATGTGTTGGACACACGATCCGCCACCACCTGCGTTCCCGGACGCCGCGCCGATGTCAGTGTGCGCGCCTTCGGCTCCGCTGCGCGGCGCGCCGGGATCTTCCCCGGTGGTGACGTGCACGACGGTCGATCATCTTGCCCATCGCCAGGTGTGAAGACCCCGGCTGCTTGCGTGCTGCGCACGCAGGCCGGGGACGCAGGTTGATGGTTGGCAGCAGTGGGACACGCGAGGCTGATACGGAGCTGGATGAGGCCGTGGCACAAACTGTTTGCCGCATCGCCAATGCCTGACCTAACGTCGGGCCGCTGACACATCGGAGACACGTCGCATGCGACAGATGGCGTTGATCGGCTTCCTGCAGGCGCAGAATTGCTCGAACTTCGCCGCCTCATGGCGTCATCCCGACTCGCGCACGGATTTCGCCTCGCCCGAGTTCTATCGCCACATCGGCCGCGTGCTCGAGGCCGGCAAATTCCAACTCGGCTTCTTCGATGATCGTCTCGGCATGCCCGAGTTCCAGGGCGGCCAGTTCCAGGATGCCATCGCCCACGGCATCCGCTGCGTGAAGATGGATCCCGTCGCCTGCCTCATGGCCATGGGCATGGCCACCGAGCGCCTCGGCCTCGGCGCCACCTACTCCACCACCTATTACGAGCCGTTCCACGTCGCCCGCGTGTTCGCCACGCTCGACCACATGACGAACGGCCGCGCCGCCTGGAACGTCGTCACCTCCATGAACAGCACGGAAGCCCGCAACATGGGCAAGCTCGACGTGCTGGAGCACGACGCACGCTACGACCGCGCCGACGAGTTCATGGAAGTCGTCCACGGCCACTGGGACAGCTGGCAGGACGATTCTTTGATTGTCGACAAAGCAAGCGGCCGCTTCGCCGACCCCGACACGGTGCATCGTCTCGATCACGTGGGCGAGCACTTCCGCTCGCGCGGACCTTTCACAGTGCCGCGCACCGCCCAGGGCCATCCCGTTGTCATCCAGGCCGGGCAGAGCGGCCGCGGCCGCCGTTTCGCCGCCCGCTGGGGCGAGCTCGTCTTCGTCAGCTACGCCAATCTCGATCTTGCCCGCAAAGGCTACGCCGATCTCAAAGCCGAGACTCAACGTCTCGGCCGCGATCCCGAGCACCTGCGCATCGCCACCCTCATCCACCCCGTGTGCGCCGAGACCAAATCCGAAGCCGAGGACAAGCGCGCGGCGATCGAGAAGCTTCCGCTCGAAGTGGATTCGCTGATGCTGCTGTCGGAAGCGCTCAATTTCGACTTCGGCTCCAAGCCGCTCGACGAACCCTTCACCGCCGACGAGCTGTCCAGCATGTCCGGCACCCAGACCATGCGCGACCGCGTCTTGCAGCTCAGCGGCAAGGCGAGCCCGACCATCCGCGACTTCATCAAGTTCACCGGCCGCGGACGCCTGCCGCATCCCTGGGTCGGCGGCCCTAAAGAGATCGCCGATCTCGCCGAGGAATGGTTCACCTCGCGCGCCTGCGACGGCTTCGTCGTCGGCGCCGCCTGCGTGCCCGGCTCCTACGAGGACTTCGTACGTTTCGTCGTGCCCGAGCTGCAGCGGCGCGGCCTCTTCCACAAAGACTACGCCGGCCCGACCTTGCGCGAAAATCTCGGGCTCCCTTACGCTGCCAGCGGCCGTTGGCAGTCCGCCGCGTCCTGACAGCGCATCTCGCCCTCGCCCGACACCAAGAAGCCTGGGAGCACGCACATGGCCCGCATCGCATACCCCGACCTCGCCAAGGCCAGCCCCGAGGTCCGCGACATGCTCGGCCGGCTGCCGTCGCCCGCCAACATCTTCAACATGATGGCGCACGCCGAGACCTGCCTGAAACCGGTGATGAAGCTTGGCGGCACGCTGCTGGGCAAGCTGAAACTTGATCCGAAATTGCGCGAGTTGTGCCTGCTGCATGCCGTCCGCCTCCAAGGCGGTGATTACGAGTGGGAGCAGCACGTGCCCATCGCCCTCCACCTCGGCTGCACCGAGGCGCAGATCGCAGCCCTGAAAAGCGGCGACGATACGGCCGCATGCTTCGATGCCTGCGAGAAGTCGGCGCTGCGCTTCACCCGCGAGGTCGTGGTCGATGTCGGCGCCTCGCCCGCGGCCCTCGCCGAGGTCCGCAAGCATCTCTCGGAGCGCGAGACCGTCGAACTCATCGTCATGAGCGGATTCTACATCATGCTGGCACGCCTCACCGAGACGCTGGGCGTCGAGAACGATCCGCCCATCGGCAGCGCGCTGATCCGCGGCATCGAGAGCCGCGTCGCCGCTTCCAAAGCGAAATCCTGACATGCTGTCCGAACTGAACGAGGCCGACGCCACCGGCGATGTCGCCCGCATCTTTGCCGACATTCGACGCCTCTGTGCGGTGCCCTACGTATCTGCGATCTATCGCCACCTCGCCACGCGCCCCGGCGTTCTGCCTTGGGCTTGGGCGGCTGTCGCACCCGCTCTCCAGAGCGGCGCGGCGCAGGAGGCCGGCTGGTGCGTTGCGGCTGATCTGGCACTCGAACCTCTGCAGCCGATCCCACGCGATGCCTTGCGCGTCTGGGGTGTCGACGCATCCGCTGAGGAAGCGGTCCGCAATACCTGCAACGGCTTCGTTCGGGTCGCCCCCGTCAATATGATGTTCGCAGCACTTCTGAAGCGTTTCATGGATGGCAGCACACCCAGCGGCAAATCCACGTTGGTCGCGTGGCAGCCGCCCATCGACATCCCGGCGCCACCGCCGCTGGTCGATCCCGCCAAGCTCGACGCTGCACAGCGGGGCGTGCTCATGCAGTTTGCAACAATCAGCGGCGGCAAGCCGTTCGTTCCCGGGCTCTACCGCATGCTCGCGCACTGGCCGCAGCTTCTCGCGCACCTCTCCGTGGTCTTGGCGCCGAGGCTCACGAGTGCGACAAGCACCGCCGCCTTCGATCGCGTGCGCGCCGGCATCGATGCGGCCGTGCCGAAAGTCTTCGAGCAACTGCCGGCACCCGATTCTCGCCTGCCCGCACCGTCGGCCGACGAGAAGGCAAGCCTCCTCGTGGCTCTTGAGACCTACCGCAAGACCAGCCCCGAGTTGATCGTCTTCGGCCGTCTCATCAGCGACGCCTTTCCACCAGCCCGCTAAGCCCTAACCTCTCCACTTGCATCCCCGGACAGGCGCACAGCATGTGCGCACTGATCCGGGGTCTTCACACCTCGAAATGAGGACACAGCATCTGCATTCGGGCCGCACGGAAACACGAGCCTATTGTCGGAAAAGATCCCGGATTGCTGCGCAGGCTTGGCATGCGCGCCGTCCGGGAACGCAGGTGGAGAGGGTGATTGCGGGGCCCTCAAACGTCCGGCGGATGCCGGTCGACCCATCGCGTGGCCTGTTCGTAGGCCTGCGCCACGCGATACACCATCGCCTCCTGCCACGGATGGCCGACAAGCTGCAACGACAGCGGCAGCCCCTCCTTCGTAAAGCCTGCCGGCATCGCCAACGCCGGCTGCCCCGTGATGTTGAACGGCTGCCGCGTCTGCCGTGCATAGAGATGCAGGCATCCCTCGGCATCGTCGATGCGGCACGGCGGATCGAGGCTCGACGAGGTCAGCGCCACGTCGATATCCTTGAACACCGCAAGCGCCGCCCGCGTCAGCCGCCCGCGCATGCGCAGGGCATCGATATAGTCAGCCGCGCTGATCGCCCCGCCGTCCATGATGCGTTGCCGCGCCAGCTCGCCGTAGTTGCCCGGCTGCTCGTTGAGCCACTTGCGATGAATGGCGAAAGCTTCGCTGCGCAGGATAATGCGATTGCACGCTGCGTACTGCGCCTCCGGCGGCAGCCGGATCTCGCGCACCTCGGCGCCGAGCTTGCGCAGGGTCTCCGCCGCTGCATCGAGCGCCGCAAGCTGCTCGGGATGCGCCACCATGTCCTCGGCATAGAAGTGCCGGATCAGGCCGATGCGCAAACCCTTCACGCCACGGTCGAGGTCGGCAGAATAATCCGGTACCGGGACGTCGGCGCTGCCTGGATCTTCCGGATCGTGGCCCGCCAGGATCTGCAGCAGCAGGACATTGTCGCGCACGTTGCGCGTCATTGGCCCTACATGATCGAGCGAGAACGCGAGCGGGAACACGCCGCGCCGGCTCACGCGTCCATACGTTGCCTTCATGCCCGTGATCGAGCACATGGACGCCGGATTGCGGATCGAACCTCCCGTATCGCTGCCAAGGGCCGCCGGGAACATGCCGCACGCCAATCCCACGCCCGACCCGCTCGACGAGCCGCCAGGGAAATGATTGCCCCCCCACGGGTTCACCGCCCGCGGCCATGGCAGATCGAACGACGGTCCGCCGATGGCGAACTCATGCGTCGCCAGCTTGCCAAGCAGCACGCCGCCGGCCTCCTTGAGGCGCGTGGTCACCGGCGCATCGGCCGTGGCCATGTTCTCGATCAGCACCTTGGAATGCCCGGTGGTCGGCACGCCCGCGACGTCGATGATATCCTTCAGCCCATACGGCACGCCGTGCAGCGGCCCGCGGACCTTTCCGGCCATCACCTCCTGCTCGGCCTTGCGCGCATCCTCCAGCGCCCGCTCGGGCATGAGACGTATGAAGGCATGGAACCGATTGTCGAGCTTGTCGATGCGCGCCAGCAGCGCCTTCGTATACTCGACCGGCGACAGCTTGCGGCCCCGGATCAGCTCCGCCGCCTCGGCAATGCCGAGAAACGCAAACTCAGTCATTTGTTGCCTCCCGCGACCGACGACGGCAACTGGAACACCAGCGAGCTCTCCTCGCTCCAGTGCAGGTCCTTGGGCAGGGCCTTCGCCTGCTCCCGATGCGTGTTCAGGGCCGTTTCGAACCCCTCCAGGTGCTTGCCCTCGAGTTTTGCCAGACCTGCATCTGCAGCGATGCGGCGCAGCTCATCCTGTTGCATGGGTGCCTCGCGATTGACCGGTGGACATCATCTTAAGGTCGTGCCTTTGGCAACGTAAAGGCGCGCCTGCGTACAGTCTTCTCACTTTCCATTCATGCTTCGGGACCACTCACGCTGTGCACCTCCGCCTCGATGGCCGCCAGCAGCGCCTCGATCCACGGCTGCGAAATCCCGCGCGTAATGAATACGAGCCGGCTTGTGCGGTCGGCTGACGGCCAGCGCTCCAGCCACGCCGGTGGATGAAACACCTGCTGCACCCCGTGGATCACCGCCGGACGGTCTGCATTCTCCGTTACCCGGATGATGCCCTTGAGCCGCAGCAGATCGGCACCGCAATGCTCCGCCAGCGCCTCCAAAAACAGAGTCAGCGCAATGGCGGCAATCGGCTCTTCCCTGACGATGGCAAAGAACGCGATGTCGTTGGCATGGGATTGCGCGTGATGGTGATGATGATCCGCCTCCTGATAGCGGCCGGCCTTGTCGTGATCGCTGGCAGCGAACAGCAGCTCGGGGTCCACGTCTCCAAGCGTCACCGCAATGAACGGTGCCGACGGATTGAGCGCCGCGACCCGCATGCGCACATCGCGCGTATCGTCTGCGAGGTCCGTCTTCGTCAGCAGCAGACGATCAGCGACCGCCACCTGCTTCACCGACTCCGGCTGCCGCCGCAGCGTTGCAACACCGTTTACCGCATCGACCGTCGTCACCACGCCGTGCAGGGCGAGACGTCCGGCGAGCGCCGCATCGAGCATCAGCGATTGCAGGATGGGCGCCGGATCGGCAAGCCCGCTGGTCTCGATCAGCACCCGCTCGAACGGCGGCACCGTGCCTTCCTCCCGCCGCCGCAGCAGATCGTCCAGCGTTCGCACCAGATCGCCGCGTACCGCGCAGCACAGGCATCCCGTCTGCAACTGCACCAGGCTTTCGTCGCTCGCTTCCACGAGATCGTGATCGAGGCCCACCTCGCCGAACTCGTTGATGATCACCGCCGTCCGGGAGAACTCCGGCCGCCGCAACAACCGCGCCAGCACCGTCGTCTTGCCGCTGCCCAGGAACCCCGTGAGCACCGACACCGGGATCATGGCGGCACCATCGGCGCCGGCGCGATGCGCGCCCTCAGCGGCTGGTAGGTTGGATCAATGGCCTGGCGCACGATACCGAGCACGCCCGTCACCGACATGGCCGTACGCGTGCGCGCTCCCACCGTCACAACCCAGCGAAACGGCACGCCGTCCGGCGCCTGCGTCACCAGCAGCCGCTCGTCTTTCGCTGTCACGACAATGCCGCCGGTGTCGTCGCGGACAACCTTGCCCGCGATGTTCCAGGCGCAGAGGCTCTCTTCGAGCAGCCGGAACGTGCGATGGAGGACGACCGCCGTCACAATGCCGTGCCGCCCAGAATGGAAGCTGGAATCTTTCGCTTCAGGAATTTCCCATCACCCGCGGCGCCGAAGTACTTGCCATCCTCGACCATCACCTTGCCGCGCAACAGCGTCGTGACCGGCCACGCGTAGATGTCATGCCCTTCCCATGGCGTGTAGTCGCTCTCGTGCAGGTCTTCCGCCCGCACCTTGCCGCGCCGCGTCGGGTCGAGGATCGTGATGTCGGCGTCGCTGCCGGCCGCGATGGCGCCCTTCCTCGGATAGAGTCCCATGATCTTCGCGGCGTTGCTCGACACGAGGTCGACATAACGCGTCAGCGGGTAACCGCGCCGCACGACCATCTCCGTGTACATGACGCCCAACCGCGGCTCGACGCCCGAGTTGCCGCCCGTCGTGTCGTCGATGCGATTGCCGATGGTCTTGTCGCGCAGGCTGCAGCACAGCTCGTCCGTCGCCACGCAATTGATGGCGCCCGACAGCGTCCCGTCCCACAGCGCCTTCTGGTCCTCCTTGGACTTGAGCGACGGATAGGTGTGATACATCTGCCCATTCGGGCGCTTGTAGTCCTCCGCCGAGTACAGCATGTACTGGTGCAGCGTCTCGCCATAAATGGGCAAGCCCTTGGCCTGCGCCTCCGCGATCGCCGCCACACCCGTCGCCGCCGACACGTGCATCATGTAGAGCGCCGTCCCCGGCGTGCTTTCCGCCAGCCGCAGCACGCGCCGGAAGCTCAGGTCCTCCGACAGCGCGTTGTGCACCTCGGCCAGATTCTCGAATCCAACCCGCCCCTCGCGGATCAGCTTGGCGTACATATGCATCACGATATCGTTGTCCTCGGCGTGAATGACACCGAGCCCGCCTGCCTTCGCCAGCGCCTTGAACGCCTCCCAGATGTCGCCGAAATCAATCATCCGTCCGGTACGGTTCGGCAGGATGTTGGTCGTGAAAATCTTCAGCGTCGGATAGCCGGCCTGGATAGCCTCCTCGAGCTGCCCGGAGAACGCCGGCGGCGGCTCGCTGTGCAGCATGATGTGATAGGCCCAGTCGCACGGGCTCTTGCCGACGAAGTCCTTGTCGCGCGCCTCGATGGCCTGCAGCGCCGTCGCATTCTCGCGCCAGTAGGCGAAATCGATGAACGTGGTCGTGCCGCCGTAGAGCGCCGCACGCCCGACATGCTCGGGCCCCTTGGTGTAGAGGGTGGTGCCGTCCGGCTTGATCCAAGGATGCTGCAGATGCACGTGCGGATCGATGCCGCCCGGCATGACGATCCTGTCCGTAGCATCGATCACCCGATGTGCCATCTCCGCACCCAGCGCCCCCGGCGCGGTCACGGCCGCAATGGTTTCACCCGAAATCGCGACATCGTTACGGCCCACGCCATGCGGCGTCACCACGTCGCCGCCGCGGATGATCAGGTCGAGCATGACGTTTCCTCCACCGGCCTATGCTGGCCTTGTCGTTGTGTCCCTCTGTCAGGCCGGCACGAAGTCGAACGCATCCTTCCAGCGCACGAAGCGTCCGGTCGACGGCGACGGGAAGTGCGCCGTGCACATCAGCGTCGACGTATCGCAGAACCGGCCGAACAGCTTGCGCCGCGACTCGCCCGCGATGCCTGAGTCATAATCCGACAGCATGCCCATCTCCGGATAGCGCGCCTGTAGCGGCGAGTGGATCATATCGCCGGTGATGACCGCATCCTTGCCGGGCTTGCCCACGTGCACCGAGTAGTGATCGATCGTGTGCCCCGGCGTCGCGATCAGCCGCACCTGATCGTTGAACTCGCCCTCGCTCTTCACGATCATCTCGCGCTTGGCCGCGACGATGGGCAATACCGAATCCGTTACCCAGGGAGCGGACGCCGGATCGTCCTTCTGCCGCTTCGTCCAGAATTCCAACTCGCGATCCGAAAACACGTACTTCGCCTTCGGGAACGTCGGTACCCACTGGCCATTCTCCAGCCGCGTGTTCCAGCCGACATGGTCCGTGTGCAGGTGCGTGCACATGACGAAATCGATGTCGTTCACCGTCAGTCCGGTGGCCGCGAGATTCTTCTCGTACTGATCGCTCTTCATCATGTGCCAGAACGGCCGTGTCGGCCGTGGCTTGTGATTGCCGACGCAGGTATCGATCATGATGTTATGATGCGGCGTGCGGACGATGTAGCTCTGGATGCACAAGTTGACCTTGTTGTCCGCCGTGATGTAGCTCGGCTTGAGCCACGCCTCGTTCTCCGCGAACAGCTCCTTGGTCAGCTTGGGAAAAAACTGAAACACATCGAAGAAGGGGCCTTCCTGCTCCACGACCCGCTGCACCGTGATATCGCCGAGGTTGATCTGGGAGGTCATGGCGCGTTTTTCCTTCTATCGGGGTATCTGGATCGCAGAGTCTTTGCTCAGCCGCGTTCGTTGTCCTGGATTGATGCCGCTCTGCGTTGCATTCTGCGTACATCATAGCGGCATGAGCGCGGAAGCCAAACGCTAACGATTGGAGGTGACCCATGCCCGACGTTCTGGGATGGCGGTGCAAGTTCGGCGTCATCGCGCCATCCACCAACACCGTCGTCCAGCCGGATTATGACGATATGCGCCCGGCCGGCGTCACAAACCATTACAGCCGCATCTTCACGCCCAACTCCACCGCGCTCAGCAACGAGTCCTTCCGCGCCGGCATCGCCACCATCAGCGACAACGTCAAAGCCGCCGTCGAAAGCGTCATGACCTGCGAGCCCGACTATCTCGTCATGGGCATGTCGGCCATCACCTTCTTCGGCGGCCGCAAGGGCGCCGACGACTTCGTGCGCCAGATCCAGGAGACCACCGGCGTCAACATCAGCGTCGGCAGCCATTCCTCCACCGCCGCGCTCGAGGCCTATGGCGGCGTCAAGCGCATCTCCATCCTGTCGCCCTACTGGCCCGTCATGAATACGGAAGTCGTGCGCTATTTCGGCGACATGGGCTTCACCGTCGTCCGTGACATCGCCCTGCAATGTACGTCCTGGACCGGCATCGCTGCCGTCACGCCCGCACAATGCCGTGACGCGCTCCGCCAGATCGACGGCGATGACGTGGACGCGCTGGTGCAGGTCGGCACCAACCTCTCCATGGTCCGCCTTGCCGCCGCCGCCGAACTCTGGCTCGGCAAGCCCGTCATCGCCATCAACACCGCCACCTACTGGCACGCGCTCCGCGCCAACGGCATCAGCGAGGCCATCGCCGGATTCGGGCATCTGTTGGAGAAGCATTGACGCGCTTGCGCGGCGCAGCATCCACACAACTGCATGGCTGTGGGCCACAATCAAATCGCCCTTATCCCGCAAACGCCCTTTTGGATTAGGATGGCCTCGAGGAAACGAACTGCCGGTCCCGGCTTGGGGCGGCCAAGAGGGCGCACATCAGAATGCTCGAGCCGTGAACGACACCCCAAGCTTTACGGGGGGCGGTCCGCCAGGCGATCACGCTCGCACACCGGAAGCGCCTGCGGTTCCGCCGGCAATGGGAGCGCTGGCTCCGTTCCACAACCGCAATTTCCGCTTCCAGTTTCCAGCCGATCTGCTGACCTCCTGGGCCTTCGAGATGGAGACCCTGATCCTCGGCTGGTACGTGCTGGTCGAAACCGGCTCCGTGCTCCTGCTCACTGTCTTTGCCGCGTTGCAGTTCCTCGGCACGCTCATCGCGCCGATGTTCGGGGTCGCGGGCGATCGCATCGGCCACCGCAACCTGCTGTGCCTGATGCGGGCCGTCTACACCATCCTGTCGGCCGCCCTCGTGATGATCATCCTGATCGGCTGGCTCAGCCCGTTTGCCATTTTTATCATCGCTGCGCTCGCTGGAGCCGTTCGCCCCTCCGACATCGCCGTGCGCAGCTCGCTCGTGGCCGAGATCGTGCCGCCCAACCAGCTCGTGGGCGCCATGAGCCTTTCCCGCACGACATCCGACTCCGCCCGCCTGTTCGGCGCCCTTGCCGGCGCCAGTCTGTTCGCAGCACTCGGCCTGACGCCGGCCTACATCATCGTCTGCTGTCTCTACACGCTCGGCTTCACCCTTACCCTCTGCGTCAAACGCGGCCCCGGACGCCGCTATGCACCCGGTGCCGCCCCCTCGCGCCCACCGTCGCCCTGGCAGGATTTGAAGGAAGGCCTGATTTACGTCTGGAATACGCCGCACCTGCTCGCAGCCATGTGGGTGGCATTCCTCGTCAACCTGACCGCCTATCCGCTGACGCACGGATTGCTGCCCTACGTTGCGCGCAACGTCTATCACGCCGATCAGAGGTGGCTTGGCTATCTCCTGGCCGGTTTCGCGTTCGGTGCTTTGACGGGATCCGTCGCACTCACGTTCGCCAAACGCCTGTTCCCCCTCGCCCGCCTGATGATTGTCAGCGCGCTCATTTGGTACGGGTTGCTTCTCGTATTCGCCCATATGCCGACTGCCGTCGGAGGCACCATCATCCTCATGCTCGCCGGGTTCGCGCAGAGCTTGAGCCTCGTACCCCTGGCCGTCATTCTTTTGCGCACGTCCGAGCCGTCCCTGCGCGGCCGCGTCATGGGCGTGCGCATGCTGGCCATCTATGGCCTCCCCGTCGGCCTGCTCACCGCCGGCGCTCTCATCGAGCGCATCGGTTTCTACACCACCCTCATGGCCTATGGCCTCGTTGGCCTGACCTGCATCGTGGCCATCGCGATCTACTGGCGCGCCGACATCTGGCCCGCCCACGCGCGCGCAAATGCAGTCTAGCAATGCAACGGCAATGGGTGGCACGTTGGCGGCGGCAATGTTAGGTCATACCGCAATCGAGAAACGATGCCTCGGGAGGCACCACGCATGAGCGCCGCGTTCGATTTCACATCTGCCTTCAGGCCCGGATTGCCCGCGCCCGCGGTGAAATTCGCAGGCTTCCCCAAGTATAATTTCGTCGGCGGCCATAACCACCCTGACCACATCCCGGTTGATGGCCTGATCAAAGCCGCGGAACGCGTGCTGAAGCGCGAAGGTCCGTCGCTCGCCACCTACGGCCTGCAGAGCGGCGCACTCGGCTACAAGCTGCTGCGCGAGTTCCTGTCGAAGAAGCTCAAGAGCTATGGCGATATCTCGGCGAGCCCCGACGAGATCCTAATCACGTCAGGATCGGGCGGCGGCCTCGATTTAGTCGCCAATGTCCTGGCGTCCCCTGGCGACACCGTGCTGGTCGAACAGGAAACCTACGGCGGCGCTCTCACGCGCCTCACACGCTTCGGCCTCAAGCCCGTCGGCATCCCGCTGGACGAGGAGGGCCTGCGTCCGGACGCACTCTCCAGCACCATCGACCGCCTGAAAAGCAACGGCATCCGGCCGCGCTACATCTACACCATTCCGACCGTACAAAATCCGACCGGCGCCATCATGAGCGAAGCGCGCCGCGCCGACGTCCTCAAGATCGCCCAGGCCCACAGCATCCCGATCCTCGAGGACGAGTGCTACTCCGACCTCATTTGGAACGGCCGGCGTCCGCCCGCCATGTACGCCATGAGCAAGGCTGGCGGCGTCATCCATGTGGGCTCGTTCTCCAAATCCATCGCTCCCGCCGTCCGCATCGGCTACGTGGTTGCTCCGTGGGATGTCCTCTCGCGCATGCTCGCACTCAAGACCGATGGCGGCACCGGCGCCCTCGACCAGATGATCCTGGCGGAGTTCTGCGTCTCCGAGTTCAACACGCACGTCAAGACGCTGAACACCGGCCTGAAGGCAAAGCTCGACACGCTTACCGAGGCGCTGGCCGAGAACTTCGGCACAGCCGCCGAGTTCGTGGTGCCCGAAGGCGGCATCTTCCTGTGGGTCAAGCTGCCGGACAACGTCGATACGCGGAAGCTGTACCAGACGGCGCTTGCCGCCGGCGTTGCCATCAATCCGGGCCCGGAGTGGTCCACCAACGCCGAGCACGGCATGAGCCGGCTGCGCCTGTGCTTCGCCAATCCCTCGCACGAGGCCATCCGCGAAGGCGTCGCCGCGCTGGCCGAGGTCTGCCGCCGCGACTTCGGCGTGCCCGCGCGCATCGCCAACGTCAAGCGCGCATGAACGCTGACGTCACCGCGTCTGCCCGTCCCGCCGCTACGGCTTCACCGCCGCGGATCCTGGCCGCCATATCGTCAGCGCATCTCGTCAGCCATTTTCACATTCTCGTGCTGCCGCCGCTGTTCCCGTTCCTGCGTGACCGGCTTGGCGTCGGCTTCGTCGAGCTCGGGCTGGCGTTGACGGTCTTCGGCCTTGTCTCCGGCCTGACGCAGGCGCCGGTCGGCTCGCTCGTCGATCGCTTCGGCGCACGGCGCATTCTCATGGCCGGTCTGTGCGTCGGCGGCTTCGCCTTCATCCTGTTCGGCCTGACGCTTTCCTACCCCTGGCTCATCGTCTGCGGCGCACTCGCGGGCCTTGCCAACAGCGTCTATCACCCGGCCAACTACGCCATCCTGTCCGCAAACATGGACGAGGCGCGCATGGGCCGCGCATTCTCAATCCACACGTTCTCGGGCTTCCTCGGTGGCGCAGTCGCTCCCGCCGTCATGCTCATTCTGGTGTCTACAGTGGGGCTGGGCGGCGCGCTGATCGCCGCTGGCGCCGTCGGCCCGATCGCCGCGCTCATCATCGCCGGCACGCGCGTTCCCGAAGCGTCCGCGTCGAGTGCCGGAAGCCGCGGCCATGGCTCTCTCGCCAGCGTCCTGACGCCCGCGATCCTCGGCCTCACGCTTTTCTTCACGCTGCTGAGCCTGTCGACCGGCGGCATCAACAGCTTCTCGGTGGTTGCCCTGATCGACGGCTACGGCACCGCCTTCTCCACCGCCAACATCGCGCTGACCGCTTTCCTTGGCGCCTCCGCCGCAGGCGTGCTGGCGGGCGGCGTACTGGCGGATCGCACACGGAAGCACGGACAGGTCGCAGCGACCTGCTTTGCCATCAACGCCGCCATCGTCGCGCTGATTGCCGTCGCAACGCTACCACCCGTTGCTCTCATCCTCGCCATGGGCTTGGCCGGCTTCTTCGGCGGTGTCATCGCCCCCTCACGCGACATGCTCGTGCGCAAGGCCGCTCCGCCCGGCGCCGCCGGCCGCGCCTTCGGTATCGTCTCCACCGGCTTCAACATCGGCGGCATCATCGGCCCGCTGCTCTACGGCTGGATCATGGACCATGGCCACCCTCGCTGGGTGTTCGGCGTCGCCGCCATCTTCATGCTGCTGACGGTTCTCCTGGCCCTCGTCACCGAGCGGCGGGCCCCTGCACGCTAAGTCCTCTTGGCATCGTCCACGCTAGTGTCCCGATTCCGAAGTTCGCCCAATCGCGATGCTAGGCCCGGGAGCGAACTTCGGAATCAAAAGGGACACTAGAATCATAATCTTGCTAGTATGATTCAGATCGAGAAATTCGCTCGGAGGTGGCCGCATGATATGGCGAATTTCTCGATCATCACACTAGCCCCTTAACATCGGCCGACGGGAACCTCTCCAGCAATCATGCAAGCAGAACGGCGCGATCCGCTTTGCCTAGCGATGAAACGAGAAAACAACAGGGAAGACCATCAGGATGGCGACCAACATCAAGCGGATCATCTACTTCCACCAGCGTCTTGACGCCACGGCAACACGCGTCAAGTCACTCCGCTCGGACATGGACATGACGCGTTACAGCTTCGATGCTCCGGAAGAGGAGAATTGGGCGGAGATGGCGCGCTCGCACGGCTATCACGCCTGCGCCCGCACCGAGATGCGCGATCCGTGGTTTCCTGACGCAAACCTGATCGCTCGCGCGCCGAACCTGCTGGCCGTCTGCTCGCTTGGCGCGGGCTATGACGTGATCGACGTCGATGCCTGCACCAAGGCCGGCATCCTCGTCTGCAACCAGTCCGGCGCCAACAAGGAGGCTGTGGCCGAGCACGCGCTCGGCTTCATGCTCGCGTTGTCCAAAAAGATGGTCAGCGCCGACCGCGCCATGCGCCGCCAGAAGAACCTCGAGCGCTTCCTCTACACGGGCAACGACCTGCTCGGCAAAACCGTCGGCATCATCGGCCTGGGCAACATCGGCTCGCGCGTGGCCGAACTCTGCAAGGGCCTCTTCAAGATGGATGTGCTCGCCTATGATCCCTATCTGACCAAGGAGCAGATCACTTCGCGCAACGGCACTAAGGTCGAACTCAACGAGCTGCTGGAGCGCGCCGACTACGTCACCGTGCATTGCCCGCGCACCGAGGAGACCTTCGGCCTCATCGGCTACGAGCAGATCGCGCGCATGAAGCCGTCGGCCTACTTCGTCAACACCTCTCGCGGCGGCACTTACAAGGAGGACGACCTCGTCCGCGCCCTCAAGGACAAGAAGATCGCCGGCGCCGGCATCGACGTTTTCATGGAGGAGCCGCCTCCGACCGATCACCCGCTGATGGCCTTTGACAACGTCATCGTCAGCCCGCACAACGCCGGCATCACGCACGAGGCCATGGCCAACGTGTCAGTGGTTTCCGCCGATCAGTGGGTCGACATCTTCGAAGGCAAGGTTCCTCCCCGCCTCATCAATCCCAAGGCCTGGCCCAGGTACAGCGAGCGCTTCGAACGCATCCTCGGCTTCAAGCCGCAACCGCTGGGCTGACGGCGTACGTTCAGCCGGTCTCGATCTCTTCGCGCAGGATTTCCAGCTCCAGCCACCTCTCCTCGGCGGTGGCCAGCTGCGCCTGCGCTTGCGTCAATTCATCCGTCGCCCGGGCGAACGCCGCGTGATCGCGCGCATAAAGATCGGGGTCGGCCAGTTGTGTCTGCAGCCGGCGCATGTCCGTCTGCAGCCGCGCAATTTCGCTCGGCAGAGTCTCGAGCGCATGTTTCTCGTGGAACGAGAGCTTGCGCTTGGCGGCCTTGGGTTGAACCTGTGCCGGCGCCTTCTCACGCGCGGGCTCACGTCCCGCCGGCTTGCGGCCCGCCACATCGGCCTTCCGCTGCGCCAGCATGTCGGAGTAGCCGCCGGCATACTCGGTCCAGCGGCCATCGCCTTCGGGCACGATCACCGAACTTACGACCCGGTCCAGAAAATCACGATCGTGGCTGATGAGGATCACAGTGCCCGTATAGTTTCCGAGCATTTCCTCGAGCACGTCGAGCGTCTCCATGTCGAGATCATTCGTAGGCTCGTCCAGCACCAGCATGTTCGATGGCTTGGCAAGCGCACGCGCCAGCATCAACCGTCCGCGCTCACCACCCGACAGCACATTCAGCGGCGTGCGCGCCTGCTCGGCCTGGAACAGGAAATCCTTCATGTAAGCGGTCACATGCCGTGTCTGCCCGCCGATCGTCACCGTATCGCCGCGGCCGCCCGTCAGCGCCTCACTCACCGTCCAAGACGGCTCAAGGCTTTCGCGCTTCTGATCCAGACTAGCCGTTTGCAGGTTGGTGCCAAGCCGTATCTCGCCGGTATCCGGCGGCAGCGCGCCCGTCAGCAGATTGACCAGCGTCGTCTTGCCGCTACCGTTCGGCCCGACGATGCCCAGGCGATCGCCGCGCATGATACGTACCGACAGATCCTTCACGATCTGCCGTTCGCCAAACGCCTTGCCGATGCCCTTGGCTTCGATGGCGCGCGCACCGGACTGCTCCGCCTGCACGGACTGAACGACCGCCCTCCCCTCCGCCGCCCGATGCGCGCTGCGCTGCTGACGCAGGTCCTGGAGGTTGGCCATGCGCCGCACGTTGCGCTTGCGCCGCGCCGTCACGCCGTAACGGACCCAGTCTTCTTCCGCCGCGATCTTCCGGTCGAGCTTGTGCTGCGCTATCTCTTCCTCGGCGAGCTGCGCATCACGCCATGCTTCGAACCGGCCGAACCCGACATCGACACGCCGCGCCCGACCACGATCAAGCCACACCGTCGCGCGCGACAGAGTCTCAAGAAACCTGCGATCGTGGCTGATCAGCACGATCGCCGCACGCAGTCCCGCCAGCGTCGCCTCGAGCCATTCGATGGTCGGCAAGTCAAGGTGATTGGTCGGCTCGTCGAGCAGAAGGATGTCGGGATCAGCGGCCAGCGTCTGCGCAATCGCCGCGCGCCGAATTTCGCCACCCGACAGCCGATCCGTCTCCTCGCTGCCTGACAATCCCACCTGCTCCAGCGCATATTGCGCCTTGTACGAATCGTCTGCCGGCCCGAGCCCAGCCTCCACATACGCGAACGTCGTCGCGTAGCCGACCAGATCCGGCTCCTGCCGCAAATATCGGATCATCGCGCCTGGCTGCACGAAGCGCGTGCCCCGATCCGGCTCGATCAGTCCCGCCGCAATCTTCAGCAGCGTCGACTTGCCCGAGCCGTTGCGTCCCACCAGCGCAATGCGCTCGCCCGCCGACACTGCAAGATCGGCGCCGTCGAGCAACGGCAAGCGGCCGAAGCGCGCGGCGATGTCTGTCAGCTGAATGAGCGGTGGGGCCATGCTGCGGGATGCCGGGTTTGCGAAGCCCGTTCCTATAGCCGCTGCCTGCCGCGATGTCTGCAATCGCGGCATCTCGCCACAAACTCGGGCGATGTCGTTCTTGGTGGCGGGGAGGCTGTATCACGCCGCGTCAATCCTTGGCCTTGCCGACCTTGCGCGTCGTGAACTTGGCGTTGCCGAGCCCTGTGCCCATGGTCAGCACGCCCCAATGCTTGCGATCCTTGACGAACGGCAGCTCGCTCAGCCCCTGCACCACAGCGTCGTTATGAATGACCACGCTGGTCTCGCCATCGGCAATCATCGGCAGTCTCTCGCGCAGACTACGCGCCAGATTGAAGCGGCTGCTCTCCCAGTTGCCCGGCAGATTCTGCGCACCGCGCTTGATTGATCCGTCCTCCTCGATAATCCCCGGGCAGCCGACCGCAATCACCGGCGCCAGCCCGACCTTGTTCTTCTTCGCCTTGCCCGCGAGATCCGACAGCATATCGCCCAGCCGGTCAATGGCGTCCTCACGTTTCACGTCGTCGTCGCCGTGGCGCCACAGCTCAGACTCCCAAACTTTGGCCTTGGCGAGATCGGGAGACTTCTTAAGATTCAACTCGACCACGCCGGCGCGGATGTTGGTGCCGCCGACATCCACGGCCAGGATCGCATCGTGACCCTTCAGCATCCACGGCGGCAGCAGGTGCGCGCCACCGATCAGTCCGGCCTCATCAGGATGATTGCGGATCGGCTCGAGATCGATGTCGATGCCGTCGTCGCGCAGGATCATGCCCGTTCGCCCGATCGCCAGCTCACCGATGCGGCTGCCGCGAAACCCGCCGCCGATGACGAGACACTCCGTTTCGCGCCAATCTTTCAATCGCGTGAACCGACGCACCACGTTCGCGAGCTGCTGCGCGTAATCCTCTATTGCCGACTGAATTGCACCGGCGGCCTCCGAGTCACCCTCCATGAGGACAGCGGTCAGCTCCTTCTTGCCGATCTCATCCGTCGGCTTGTCTCCGAAAGGATCGTCGCCGGAATCTTTCAGATGCTTGCGCCAGTCGTCGAGTATGGCCTGGAATGCCTTGCGGCTGGCTTTGTCGCCAACAAAGCCATCTTCGTCCTCGATCTCTACGTTGTAACTATCGATCTCGACGCTGGGCAGCACGCGTGCCCCATGCGTCGGCAATGACAGCGTCTCGGTTTCCGCCTTACCCATGCTGACCCCTGACTGCGCGATCCGCCCCGAATGCGAGGCTTTCGACGTGGCAGGAGAAAACGCCCGGGAACCGCCGGAGTTCCCGCGGGCACATTGACGGCGTCTACGAGCCCTAGGCTCGCTTCTTCGGCTTTTTTGCCGCCGGCTTTGCCTTTGCGGCAGGCTGCGCCTTGGCCGGGGCAGCACCAGACTGGCCGATGCTGCGCTTCAACGCCTCCATGAGATCGACCACGTTGTTGCCCTGGGGCCGTGCATCTTCATGCGGCGCAATGATCTTGTGGCCCTTCAACTTGTCCTGCACGAGGTCGCGCAGCGCCGTTGCATAATGATCCTGAAATTTGTCCGGATTGAACGGCCCCGATTTCTTCTCGATGAGCTGCAACGCCAGCTCGATCATTTCCTTGTCTGGCTTGACCTTAGGCACCTCGCCGAAATAGTCGGACGTGTCGCGCAGCTCGTTGGCGTAACGCAACATCTCCATCACCAGCCCGTCTTCCAGCGGCGCAACTGCCACCAACCACTCGCGCCCGGCGATCGTGATCTGCGCCAGTCCGACCTTCCCGGACTTGCGCAGCGCATCGCGGATCACGACGTAGCCTTCCGCAGCCATTTCGTCCGCCGGCGCCACATAGTACGGGCGCTCGAAGTAGCGATAGTCGATGTCCTTGGCGTCGATGAATTGCACCAGGTCGATCGTGCGCTTGCTCTCGAGCTTGATCGCGTCGATTTCTTCCGGCTCGAGCAGGACGTATGTATCACTGTCGACCTCGTAGCCCTTGGCGATGTCGGAATTTTCGATCTTGCCGATGCCCTGGACCACTTTTTCATAGTTCACGCGGCGGCCGGACGGCTTGTGGATCTGGCGGAACGAGATCTCGGATTTGGACTCCACCGCGTTGTAGATCTGCACGCCGATCGAAACCAGGCTGAGCCTGAGAAAGCCCTTCCAATACGCGCGCGGGGCACGAGACATGACGCAATCCCTATGGATCCAACATCGTTGGGCACACACTATGTTGTGCGCCGCCATCCACGCAACGCCTACGTGGCCGATTTGGCTCCCGAATTGCTCATAAAGTAGTTAGCGATTAGCGGCGCATCTACAACGCCCGCCCACGCCGCGACTGCATCAGTAGCAGCACAAGGACAGAAAAATTGACGAGATTGAACGCCAGTCCCGTGGCAAACGCAGGCGCATAAAATCCGAAGTGATCGTAGATCACACCCGCCATCCAGCTTCCCGCCGCCATGCCCGACATTCCCGTCAGCAGGATCGTCGGCACGCGCCAGCTTGCGTCCTCCGCCGGAAAGTATTTGCGCGCCGTCAGGATGTAGGCCGGGATCAACCCGGCGAAGCCCAATCCAAAAGCGGCAGACACCGCAAACAGCCCGGCCTCATCCTGCGTGTAGATAAATCCAGTTGTCGCGGTGGCCTGCGCCCCCGATCCGATGATCAACGTCATCAGCCCGCCAATCCGGTCGGACAGCCAGCCCCAGAACTGCCGGCTGAAAAATGCGCAGGTCAGCAACACCGACAGCATCAGCGCTCCTCGTGACGGCGCCATTCCCAGGTCACCGCACAACGCAATCAGATGCGCCGCCGGCATCGCCATGGGGATGCAACAGAGAAACGCCGCACCAGCTAGCAGCGAGAACGTCACGTTCGGCCTGAGCCCGAGCACCAGCCCATTCTTTCGAGCGGCGCCATCGGCCGTGCTCGAACCTTGTACCGAAACTGGCGCCGCCGTCAGAAACATCAGCGCTAAAGGCACGACGAGAACGGCCACCAGCGCGCCGAAACCCAGCATGGTCATACGCCAGCCGTAAGCAGTCATTGCCCGCTCGAACAGGGGCGGCCAGAAAGCCCCCGCCACGTACTGCCCGCTGGCGATAAGCGCCAGCGCCGTGCCACGGCGGCGCTCGAACCATCGCGTCACATAAACGTATAGCGGTGCATTGATGGCGCCGTTGCCCAGGAAGCCGATCAGCAGGCCGTGACCGACGTAAAGCTGCCAGACCTCACCGCGGGAGGACAGCGCAAGGCCGGCAAACACCATGAGTGCGCCGAATATCGCGGTCAGCCGGACGCCAATGCGCTCGGCCACCCATCCCATAGCCAGCCCACCGACACCCGTCCCTAGCAGCGCCAGCGACGAGGCACCCGACGGCACGGACCGCAGGCCGCCCAGGTCCTCGGCAATAGGCTTCAACGCAACGGCAATGATGTAAGGCGCACCAAGGGCGATGGAGGCAATGACAAGTGCCGCGATCGTGACTTGCCACGCCTCACGGCCGTCGATCCGAGCCTCCACTGCGTCCCCCAGGGGTTTCTGTTTCGCGGAACATCGGCGCCAATGCCTCGTTGATCAAGCGATATCTCTGCCGCCAAAGGAAAAGGGTGCGCCTGCTACAGATGGCGGGCTTGCGGAGTTCCTCGCCGACGGGCAAACACGTCGGAGTGGGGCGTCACGCGCCTGCGATGCTGACAGGTTACACTACCGGAATGGGCACGGCCGGCCGGCCGAATTTGCGGAGCGAACATGAGGCGTGAACGCAAGGCCAAGATCATTGCCACGCTGGGACCGGCAAGCTCGGATCCCGCCATCATTCGCCAGCTTTTCACGGCCGGCGCCGACGTCTTCCGGCTGAATTTCAGTCACGGCACCCGCGACGATCACAAGCGGCGCTTCGACGCCATTCGTGGTCTCGAGCTCGAGCTTGGTCGGCCGATCGGCATCCTGCAGGACCTGCAGGGCCCTAAAATCCGCATCGGCACCCTGAAGGCGGGACCGGTCACGCTGAAGCGGGACGGCATGCTTACCTTCACGCTCGGGAACGAACCCGGGGATGCCTCCACCGTGGCGCTGCCGCATCCCGAAGTGTTCAACAACATCATGCCCGGCCATCGCATCATGATCGACGATGGCAAGCTGCAACTCGAAGCCGTGCGCTGCGGCAGCGACAAAATCGAGGCGCGGGTACTCATCGGCGGACCGCTCAACGACCGCAAGGGAGTCAACCTGCCTCACACGGATTTGCCGATCTCGCCCCTCACGCCCAAGGATCGAGAGGATCTGGCGTTCGGTCTGGACCTCGGCGTGGATTGGGTGGCGCTATCGTTCGTGCAGCGCCCGGCCGACGTCATCGAGGCACAGGGCCTTGTCAACGGTCGTGCCGGCATCATGGCCAAGATCGAGAAGCCGGCCGCATTCAGCCGCATCGATGACATCATCGCGCTCGTCGACGCCGTCATGGTCGCGCGCGGCGACCTCGGCGTCGAAATTCCACCCGAAGATGTGCCCGGCAAGCAGAAGGAATTGGTGCGCGCCTGTCGCATGGCCGGCAAGCCGGTCGTCATCGCCACGCAGATGCTGGAATCCATGATCAAATCCCCTTCGCCCACGCGCGCGGAAGCCTCCGACGTCGCCACCGCCATCTACGACAGCGCCGACGCCGTGATGCTTTCCGCCGAATCCGCCTCCGGCGACTGGCCCGTCGAAGCCGTGGCGATGATGGACCGCATCATCTCCCACACCGAGAACCACAAGCTCTATCGCTCGATCATCGAGGCCCTGCAGCCGAGCCCTGAGCACACCACCGCGCATGCGGTCGCCGCGGCCGCGGCCGAGGTTGCAGACAACATAGATGCCGCCGCCATCGTCGCCTTCACCGCCAGCGGCACCACCGCGCTGCGTGCCGCCCGCAAGCGCCCGCGCGTGCCGATCATCAGCATCTCGCCTGAGCCCTCCATCGCCCGCCGGCTGGCGCTGCTGTGGGGCACGCACAGCATCAGCTCCATGGAAATCTCGAGCTACGACGAAATGATCGACCATGCCCGCCAGCATGCACTGAGCGACGGCTTTGCTGAGCCCGAGGATCGTCTCGTCGTCGTTGCTGGCATCCCCTTCGGCCGCCGCGGCTCGACCAACAACATCCGGGTGATGCGGGTTTAAAGTCCCATCATCGGCATTCCTCTGCCTGCGCGCACCTCGCGCAAGAGCGGGGCCTTCCCGCCGATCGTCGCGGGTCATCTCGCTGGCGGCGATTGCGCCTTGGCCTCCCGGACAATAGTCTCAGCCACAGCACACGCGGCCGGTCCGGCGACCGGTCGGCGAGGGGAGGAACCAATGGCAAAGACCAACGGCAAGAACGGGAACGGAAAGAAACACAAGGTGAAGGCCGAAAACCTGCGCTCGCGCGCCTGGTTCGACAATCCCGCCAATGCCGACATGACGGCGCTCTACCTCGAGCGCACCATGAACTACGGCCTGACGCTAGAGGAGCTGCAGTCCGGCAAGCCCATCATCGGCATCGCCCAGTCGGGCTCCGACCTGTCGCCTTGCAATCGGCACCACCTCGATCTGGCCCATCGCGTGCGCGAAGGCATCCGCGAAGCCGGCGGCATCGCCTTCGAGTTTCCGACCCATCCGATCCAGGAGACCTGCAAGCGGCCGACTGCATCGCTCGACCGCAACCTGGCCTACCTCTCGCTCGTGGAAGTCCTCTACGGCTACCACATCGACGGCGTCGTGCTCACCACCGGCTGCGACAAGACCACACCGGCCCAGATCATGGCGGCCGCCACCGTCGACATCCCCGCCATCGTGCTGTCGGGCGGCCCCATGCTCAACGGCTGGTTCAAGGGTGAGCGCACGGGCTCGGGCACCATCGTCTGGAAGGCCCGCGAGATGATGGCGCGCGGCGAGATCGCTTACAAAGAATTCCTGGAACTGGTCGCATCGTCCGCACCGTCCGCCGGCCATTGCAACACCATGGGCACGGCCTCCACCATGAACTCGCTCGCCGAAGCCCTCGGCATGAGCCTGCCGGGCTGCGCGGCCATTCCCGGTCCGTACCGCGAACGCCAGCAGATGGCCTATCTCACCGGCAAGCGCATCGTCGAGATGGTGTGGGAGAACCTACGCCCGTCCGACATTTTAACCCGCGCCGCCTTTGAGAACGCCATCGCCGTCAACTCCGCCATCGGCGGCTCGACCAATGCGCCCATCCACCTCAATGCCATCGCGCGCCACATCGGCGTCGAGCTCGACAACGACGACTGGGAGAAGCTCGGCTACGACATTCCGCTGCTGGTCAACATGCAGCCCGCAGGCGAGTACCTGGGCGAGGAGTATCACCGCGCCGGCGGCGTGCCCGCCGTGGTCGCCGAGCTGATCGCCAAAGGCAAGATCAACAAGACGGCTATCACCGTCAACAGCCGCTCGCTCTACGACAACTGCGAGGGCAAATTTGCCTCCGACCGCGATGTCATCAAGGCCTACGACAAGCCCATGCGTAGGCAGGCCGGCTTCCTCAACTTCAAGGGCAATCTGTTCGACAGCGCCATCATGAAGGCCTCCGTCATCTCGGACGAATTCCGCGAGCGCTATCTGTCCAACCCGAAGGATCCGAATGCCTTCGAAGGCCGCGCCATCGTCTTCGACGGCCCGGAAGACTATCACCACCGCATCGACGATCCGAAGCTCGAAATCGATGCGACCTGTCTGCTGTTCATGCGCGGCACCGGCCCGATCGGTTATCCAGGCGCCGCGGAAGTCGTCAACATGCGCGCGCCGGATTACCTGCTGAAAAAAGGCATCACCTCGCTGCCTTGCATCGGCGACGGCCGCCAGTCCGGTACCTCGGGTAGCCCATCGATCCTCAACGCGTCACCGGAAGCGGCGAGCGGCGGCGGCCTTGCGTTGCTTAAGACTGGCGACAAGGTCCGCATCGACCTCGGCAAGCGCACCGCCAACATCCTCATCTCCGATGCCGAACTCACGAAGCGCCGCGACGCGTTGAAGAAAGGCGGCGGCTACAAGATTCCCGAATCGCAAACGCCATGGCAGGAGATTCAGCGCGGCATGGTCGATGAGCTGTCCAACGGCATGGTCTTGAAGCCTGCCGTCAAATACCAGCGCGTTGCCGAGACCAAAGGCCTGCCTCGCGACAATCACTAAAGATGGCCGCGCGTCTCGCACGGCCTCGCTTCACACCTGTGTCATCCTCGGGCTCGTCCCGAGGATACATCCCTCCACGAGTTCGGAAGCAGCTTTATGCAGGAACGGCCCCACGCACTCGTGAGGTTTCGGATGTGCGGCTCCTTGCACCCTCGGACCAAGTCCGACGATTATCTCGGTGCGCGTTGCGCGGCGTCGTGCACACGCTAGGAGAAGGTTGAACCTCATGACGATCATCGATGCTCAGGTGCACGCCTACGAGCGCAATCACCCCGGACGCCCCTGGCACGCCGTCCTGCATGGCCCGCCGGAGGTCACCGGCGACGATATGGTCGCCGCCATGAACTCGGTCGGCGTTGACGGCGCGCTGCTGGTCTCGCCGTGGACGCTCTACCAATACGACGCCAGCTATGCGATTGCCGTGCGCAACGCTCATCCCAGCCGCTTCGCGCTCATCAAGCCAGTCGATCCGTCTGACCCTGGCGTCGCCGACACCATTGCTGCGTGGAAAGCTACACCCGGTACGGTTGCCATCCGCATCATGCTGGTGCACGGCGTATCGGATGATCCGGCCGATCCCGGCATCAACCGCGTGCTGGCCTCCGCCGCAAAGCATTCGCTTCCGGTCAATCTCCTGTGCTGGGGCCGCCTCGATCAAGTCAAAGGGCTTGCCTCGCGCAATCCCAACACCACGCTTGTCGTGGACCACCTCGGCCTGCAGCAGCCCTTCGAGCCGCCGCCATCCGCCCAGCCGTTCGCCGATCTCCCTAAGCTGCTGGCGCTCGCCGCCCACAAAAACGTCGTCGTCAAGATAACCGGCGCCTGCACCCTCTCGCACGAGCCGTCCCCCTACAAGGATATCTGGGATCCCCTCGCCCGTATCTTCGACGCCTTCGGCTTCGAGCGCTGCATGTGGGGCACGGACTGGACCCGCGCCGTCGCCCTGCTGACCTACAAGGAGGGCGTCGAGCCGTTCCGCCTCACCGACCGTATTGCCGCCGACGACCGGGCGGCGCTCATGGGCGGCACACTGGCCAAGGTCTACAACTGGTCGCCGTCGCGCTAAGACCGCGCGCCGCGAAGGGGGACAAGACGTGAAGACGAGCGAAATTGAAACCTACGACTACATCGTCGTCGGCGCCGGATCGGCTGGCGCCGTCGTCGCCAACCGGCTGTCTGCCGACCCGCGCAACCGCGTCCTGCTGTTGGAAGCCGGTCCCGCCAGCCACCATTGGTCTCGCATCCCGCTCGCCGCCGCCAAACTGCTGCACAACCCCGCCGCCAACTGGTGCTACGCCGCCGAGCCCGAAGCCAGCACGAACGGCCGCCGCATTCACGTGCCGCGCGGACGCCTGCTCGGCGGCTCCAGCTCGATCAACGGCAACGCCTTCGTACGCGGCCAGCCGCAGGACTTCGACACCTGGGCGCAAATGGGCAACCGTGGCTGGGCCTACAAGGACGTCCTGCCTTTTTTCCGGAAGATGGAAAGCTTCGAAGGCGGCGACGACGCATACCATGGCCGGGAAGGGCCGCTGCGCGTCTCGAATCCTGAACCTATCGATCCTCTCTTTCAGGCCCTCATCGCCGCTGCGGGGCAGGTCGGCATCGGCTTCAATCGCGACTACAACGGCGCCGTGCAGGACGGCATTGCCATGAGCCAGGCCACCATCTCCGGTGGCCGCCGCATGAGCACGGCGCACTGCTATCTCACACCTGTCCGGAGTCGCGGCAACCTGCGCATTCAAACCGGCGCCCTCACGCAATCCCTGCTGCTCGAGGGCACGCGTTGCAATGGCGTGCGCTATGCGGTCGGCAGCGACATCCGCGAGGCGCGCGCGATGCGCGAGGTCGTGGTCAGCGCCGGTGCCGTCAACTCACCGCAGCTTTTGGAGCTGTCGGGCATCGGGCAGCCCGATCGCCTGCGCAACCTCGGCATCGAGGTGCGGCATGCTCTGCCCGGTGTTGGCGAGAATTTGCGCGACCATTACGCCCCGCGAACCAAATGGGCTATCGGTGCCGAAGGCATAGCCTTCAACGATCGCGGCCGCGGGCTCAGCCTCGTCTATCAAGTGCTGCGCTATCTGACCACCGGCAAGGGCATGCTCGGCATGGTGTCGGCACCAATGCGGGCCTTCGTGCGTTCGCGCGAAGGCCTAGAGGCGCCCGATCTGCTGCTGGGATGGGTCCCAATGCTCTACGACCCCGGCCCCAAGCTGTCGGCCCAGTCCGGCATGACCTGCTACGCCCATCCCATGCGCCCCGAGAGCAAAGGCCACATCCACATCGTGTCCTCCGATCCGCGCCGCGCCCCGGCCATCAACTTCAACTTCCTGTCATCGCCCATCGATGCGGCGCTGACAGTCCGCGCCATTCGCATCGCGCGCTCGATCATGACCGCGCCGGCCATGGCGGACATGAAGGTCAGCGAGATGGCGCCCGGCGCCGCACTCAACACGGACGACGAGATCATCGGCTGGGTCAAGGAAATCGGCGAGACCACTTACCACCCAGTCGGCACCTGCAAGATGGGCACCGACGCTTTGGCCGTCGTCGACGATCAGCTCCGCGTCCGCGGCCTCCAGGGCCTGCGTGTTGCCGACGCCTCGATCATGCCGACGCTCACCTCTGGCAACACCAACGCCCCCTGCATCATGATCGGCGAAAAAGCCGCCGACATGGTGCTGAAGCAGGCGGCCTAACGGTGGGGCTGTTGCATTCTTGACAAGGCCGCCTCCGCTCGGGCCAATGCCGCATGCAGCAGCCCGCGCCCACGCCGCCTCATGGCACCCTCGATGCCGGCGAAATCGACCGCTTCGCCCGCATCGCCTCAGAGTGGTGGGACCCCAACGGCAAGTTCCGACCGCTGCATAAGATTGGCCCGGCCCGACTAGGCTTCATCGTCGATCACCTGACCGGCCACTTCGCCCTTCCGCCGAGCGGCCTGCGCCGGCTCGCCGCCCTGAAGCTGCTCGACATCGGCTGCGGCGGCGGCCTCATCAGTGAGCCGCTGGCGCGCCTCGGCGCAACGGTCACCGGCATCGACCCAGCGCTCGAAAATATCGAGACCGCGCGCCGCCACGCCACAGGCAGCGGCCTCACCATCGACTATCGCCAAGCCCTCGTTGAAGATCTCGCCGCCGAGCACGCCACGTTCGATGCGGTGCTCTGCCTCGAGGTCGTTGAGCACGTGCCGGACGTTCCGGCCTTCCTGAAAATCTGCAGCAGCCTCGTGCGTCCGGGCGGGCTTATGATCGTGTCCACGCTCAATCGCACGCTGAAGGCCTATTTCCTCGCCATCATCGGAGCAGAGTACATTTTGCGCTGGCTGCCGGTGGGCACGCACCAGTGGGAGCGCTTCGTCACGCCCGACGAGTTGCGCCGGCATCTGTCGTCGGCGGGATTGGCCGAACCGTCACTGCGCGGCCTCATCTATGATCCGCTCGCCGACCAATGGTCGCTCTCTGCCGACACCGACGTCAACTATCTGGCCGCCGCCGCCAAACCTGCCTAGTCGCTCAGGCCGGTGTCTTTGCTTTCGCCTCGTCCTCATCGTCCTCGATCGGCTCGGTGAAGCCGCCTTCGGCCACCATGCGCGCGAACGCGCCGTTCTGCGCCACCAACTCGCGGAAACTGCCGCGTTCCACGATCCGCCCCTGCTCCAGCACCATGATGATGTCGGCGTTAGCCACGGTCGACAGCCGGTGCGCGATGATGAACGTCGTACGCCCCTTGCGCAGGGCATCCAGCGCCCGCTTGATGCGTCCCTCCGTTTCCACGTCGAGTGCGCTCGTCGCCTCATCCAGAATGAGCACGGGCGCATCCTTGAGGATGGACCGGGCGATGGCGAGTCGCTGACGCTCACCACCCGAGAGCGACGCCCCGCGCTCGCCGATCATGAAGTTGTAGCCTTCGGGCTTCTGCATGATGAACTCGTGCGCCTCGGCGAGCTTGGCCGCGCGCTCGATCTCCGCATCCGTCGCCGTCGGCTTGCCGATCCGCAAATTCTCCGCGATCGAACGGTTGAACAGGCCCGCATCCTGGAACACGACCCCGATGGCACCGCGCAGCGCCGACAGCTTCAGGTCACGGATGTCCACACCATCGACCGACACGCTCCCCTCCTGGGGATCCCGCAACCGCTGCAGCAGAGCCAGCGTGGTGGTCTTGCCGGAGCCGGTGTGGCCCACCATGGCAATGGTCTGGCCGGGCTTCGCCTCGAAATCGAGATCGAACACGCCCTGCTGGCTATCGGGGAATTGGAACGTCACGTCCTGATAGCGCACGTGCCCCTTCACGTCCGCCAGCGCACGTGCGTCGGGACGCTCGACCACCGGATTCGTCGTATCCACGAGATCGAAGTAGGCATCGATGGCCGGCTTCTGGTTGAACAGGCCCAGGAAGAAATGCGAGAGCTGGTCGAGCCGCCCGATCAGCATCGTGGCAAAGGTGACGAAAGTGATGACCTGCCCGATGGTCAGCTCGCCGCGCTGCACCAGCACCGCGCCCAGCGCGAAGATCGCCACCATGGTGACGGTCGAGGCCGCGCGCGTGATGATGGTGACGAACGCCCACCACGTCAGCACCGGATATTGCGCTGCCAGCAGTTCGCTCATGACGTTGCGCAACGCCTGTGCTTCAGCCTCCAGACGCACGTAGCTCTGCACCACCGTCACGTTGCCGAGCACGTCGCCAACCCGTCCGGTCAGATCGCGGTGATAGCGCTCCACTTCGGCCTGCTGACCGATCGTGCGCTGGAACACATACATGTTGGCTGCGAGATACACGGCCCCGAGGCCGAACAGAACGGCCGCCATGCGCGCGTCCACGGACAATGCCGTCGGCACCAGGAACGCCACACTCACGAGCGATGCCAGATGCTCACGCATGAACGCAAGCCAAAGCCCGAACAGGCAGTCGGTGCCCTGCTGAATGGCGCGGATCACGGTCCCCGAGCCTTTGCGCGCGTGGTAGCTCAACGGCAGGTTGATGGCGCGCTCGAAAGCCGTGCTCATGGCCATGAGCCGCCGCCGGTGCGCCAGGCGGTCGGCAGCGACCGCCACAATGACACTTGCCAAAATGCTGAACAGCCCTAGCGCTGCCCAAAACCCTATCAATGGAAACGCGGCTGTCCCTTGCCCCTCCTTCAGGGCGTCCGTGACGCGACCGACCAAAATGGCCTCGGCAAGCGGGATCAGACCGATCACGACGTTGGAAGCGACGAGCCCGCTCACCAGCCACTTCTCGGGCACCAACAGACCCAGCGCGCGCTTGTACGTGCCCCACAGCGTCATGATGCCTGTCAGCCCTTGCGCAACCCGTTCATGCGATCCTGCAGCGTCAGCCACGCGAACACGCCCGGCATGAACCACGCAGTCCCATTGAACAATGGAATCGCGGGCGGCGGACGTAAATCAAGCGCGGACTTCGCATCCGGCACGCCCAGGATCTGTTGCGCTGCCTTCTGCCCCGCCCACCGCGCCCACACGACGCCCGAGCCGCAGTAGCCGGCGGCGTACCTCACACCGTCCTTGGAAAAGATGCGCGGAATCATGTCGCGGTTCATGGCCACGTGGCCGTACCAGGTATGTGTGACCTCGACATCGTTGAGGATTGGAAAGATATCCGTCAACGCCCGCTGCAGACCTGCCGTCGGCCACTCCGGATCGCCGGCAATCGTCCCATCGCGCCCGCCGAACAAAATGCGCCGGCCATCCGGCGACGGCCGGTAGTAGTAATGCAGCTTGCGCGTTTCACTGCACATCACGCCCTTGGGCATGAGCTGCCGCATCAGGTTATCGGACAGCGGCGCCGTGGCGATAATGCGGCTGCGCACCGGCACGAGGCGGCGGC
>CADEFX010000029.1 GCA_902826715.1 uncultured Hyphomicrobiales bacterium
ACCCCACCACCTCGGCTATATCCTGCGGTTGGCCCACGCGTCCGACCGGATGCTGCTCATGATCGACCGGCCGCAGCACACCGGACTTGCCCGTCTCGATCCAGCCCGGCGAGACGCAATTCACCCGAACGTCCGGCGCCAGAGTCAGGGCCAGCGCATGGGTCAATGCCAGCAGCCCGCCTTTGCTGGCCGAATACGCCAGCGTGTTGGGCTCCGACATATGCGCCCGGGTCGATGCGATCGTCACGATGCTCCCGCGCCGCTTCCGCAGCTCTGCTTCCGCGGTCCTGGCCAGCAGGAACGTCGCCGTCAAATTGACGGACAGCACCCGATTCCAGGCCTCCGTCGTGGTGTTCGCGAGGGGACCGTTGGCATTGATACCCGCATTGGAAACGATGGCATCGATGCGCCCACACTGGCGCATCGCTTCTGCCACGAGGAAGGCCACGCCACTTTCCTGGCCCACGTCGCAGGCAATCCCGATCCCTCCGATGGCCCCGGCGGTTGCGTCTACAGCCGCCGAGTCGACGTCCGCCACCGTCACGCGCCAGCCTCCGGCCGCCAGAATCCGCGCTATGGCAGCGCCGATACCCCGCGCACCTCCGGTGACGATCGCTACTTTTTGCTGCGCTGCAGGTGTCACGTGCCCCTCCATTTCCGCGGCGGAAATCGCTGCCGCATCCGCCTACGACATTAAGTGCTTCACCAAAGCGGCGCTTTCATCCTGCGTTCATCCCAGTTATTGAGCATATGACAGTTCTATGACACTGAGCGCAGAAGGCTCGTGAAGGCGTTCCATGACGGACCAGACGGCCGGTCTTAGCGAGTCGGAAGCAAGAGCTCAACGCGCGCAGATTGCACGCGATCTTCTAGCAGCGCGCCAGCTGCGTCCCACGACGGTGTGGAGCATCGCCGGCGCTGCCGTCTTCGGGCTCTTCGGCCACTTCTGGCAATACGAAGGCGCATTGCCGAATATCCTGTTTACGGCGGCCACGACATTGTGCATCGCCGCGGTCATCGTTATCGCCACGCAGCGCGTGCTTGTTGCCACCGCTGTCTCCGTCGGCCTCATCACCCTCATTGTCGGCATTTCCATCGCGAAGCTCGGCACCATCGGCATGGTGCTACACGCCTACGATTTCTTCTTCTACCTCACCTCGTGGTCGACGGTGAGCTACCTATTGCACGGCGCGCAGATGTACGCGCTGGCGCTCGGTGCGGGCCTGCTCATCCTGGCCTTGACGATCTGGCTCGCGTGGCGCTTCGACGGCACGCGCGTCAGCCGCCGCCATGCGGCAGCAGCGCTCGCGGTCTTCGTTTCTCTGGCGCTGGCTGGGGCCCAGGCCAAGGGCGAGCGGCCGCACACGCTGTTCTACTGGGAAGGACTCTACGTTTCTTCGTTCTTCTCGTCCTGGTCGGAGACCTTGGAAACGCTGTGGCGCGGACAGTTTGTCGAGGCCGCTCCGCTTTCGGCCGGCCGCCTGTTCGCCGCTCCCGAGTCCTGCCACCCGCTCAAGAAGCCTCCACACATCGTCCTGATCCACGAGGAATCGATCGTACAGCCGTTGCTGTTCCCGTCCCTCGGGCACGATCGCAAGCTCGACGAGTTCTTCACCTCGGCTGACGGCAAGCTGCGCCGTCTGCGCGTCGAAACTTACGGCGGAGCATCCTGGCTCACGGAGTTCTCCATCCTCGCCGGCATGTCGACGCAATCGTTCGGCGGCATGCGCCACTTCGTGCAGTCCCTTCTCGCCGGCAAGGTGCGTGAGACGGTGCCGGAAGTGCTGGCCCGCTGCGGCTATCGCAACGTGCTTTTCTATCCGATGCTGAAGAACTTCGTCTCCAACGGCCGCTTCTACGAGACCATCGGTCTGCGCGAGATATTCGATCTCAGAGCGCAAAAAGCGCAGAGCGTGATGGAGCGCGACCGCTTCTACTTCACCAACGCCCTCAACGAGATGGAGCGCCATGTCCGCACGGACGGCAAGCCGCTCTTTACCTACATTCAGACCATGTCCGGGCACTGGCCCTACAACGAGCCGTTCCATCCCGAGATCGTCGTGCCCGGCGGCGCTCCCGGCACGCATCCCGAGATGCAGGAATACCTGCGCCGCGTCGCCATCGCCAAGATGGACTACGACTACCTGAAGTCCGAGCTCAAGCGCCGCTTCCCCGACGAGCCTATCCTGATCGTGCACTACGGCGACCATCATCCGATGGCGACCCGCATGCTGCTCGGCTACGGCGAGAACAACGAGGTGGAGGACATTCACCTCGGCATGAATTCGCTCGGCCTCATCACCTACTACGCGGTTGATGCTCTGAACTACAAGCTGACGGACCTGCCGCAGTATGACACGCTCGATGTGGCCTACCTCGGCGCGGTGCTGCTGGACCAGGCCGGAATTCCCCTGCCGGAAGCGTGGCGGGAGCGACTGCGTCTCATGGCCGTGTGCAATGGTCGCTATTACGACTGCCGGCGCCGGGACGAGATCCTGGCCTTCCACCGCCGTCTGTTGGATTCAGGTCAGATGGAAGCGCGGTGAGGCTGTTTGACTGCGCGCCGCGTCAGTCAGGCTGCATTCATCGCCGGCGACTAAAGTTGCAGGAGGCCCTGCGCTGCCGATAGTGTCTAGCAGCGCTCCAAGTTGTGCGTCCGCTGACGGGCGGTACGTCCTCCGGTAGACGGACCCATGTGATGACAGAGCAATCGACGGGCGAATCCACAAGTCTTCGGCTGGACCCTGTCGTCGCCCGCGCTTTTGCCCGTTTCTCGGGCGGATTCTGGAAGGGCGAGACCGCCCGCGCCGCCTGGGCCCTGACCCTCGGCCTCGCCGCATTCCTCCTCCTCAGCCTGGTCGCCACGGTTGCCCTCAATCGCTGGAACCGCTGGTTTTTCGATGCGCTGGAGCGCAAGGATGCCGAAACGGCTGCCCTCGCCGTCCTCGTCTTCGCCGGCATCATCGCTGCGATGGCAGCCGTCGGCGTCGGCATCGTCCTCACCCGCGAGACTTTACAGGTGCGCTGGCGGGCCTGGATCGTCGACCGCCTGCTCGGCACCTGGCTGGCGCGCGACCGCTACTATCACCTGGGCGTCACCCATACCGAGCCCGCCAACCCGGAATACCGCATCGCCGACGACACGCGGTGGGCCACCGAGCCGCTCGTCGACCTCGCCATCGGCCTGTTCTCCGCGCTGACCGGCGCCGCGGCCTTCATCAGCATCTTGTGGTCCGTCGGCGGATCGATCGACGTCTCGGTTGCCGGCGTCGCACTCACCATCCCGGCCTATATGGTGCTCCTGGCTCTCGCCTACGGCGGCTTCATGTCGGGACTCATGCTTTATGTCTGCCGTCCGCTGGTGTCCTGCTTCGCGCGCAAGAATGAGGCTGAAGGCATCTTCCGTTTCGCCCTCATGCGCCTGCGCGAGAACGCCGAAAGCGTTGCCCTGCTGCGCGGCGCCGAGAGCGAGAAGCAGGCATTCAAGGCGGCCTACGACACCGTCGTCACGCGCTGGCTCGCCATCGTACGCCAGCACGGCCGGCTGACCTGGATCACCAACTCCAGCGGCCCGATGATCCCGATCGTCCCGCTGTTGTTCGCCGCGCCGAAATACTTCTCGGGCGAACTGACGCTGGGCGAGGTCACGCAGCTTGCCGGCGCCTTTGTGCAGGTGCAGATGGCCATTTCCTGGCTCGTCGACAACTACAACCGCATCGCCGAATGCTACGCCTCCGCGCGCCGCGTCATGGTGCTGGTCGAAGCGAGCGAAGCCGTGGAGGCCGGCCTCGCCGGCCTGGACGGCCGGAAGATCGTCATGACGACCAGCGCCGACGCCACCATCAGCCTGTCCGGCGTGAGCGTACACGATCCTGCCGGACGGCCGCTCGTCAACAGCGCAAGCCTCAGCCTGGCGCCCGGCGAGCGCGTCGGCATCTCCGGCAACTCCAGCGCCGGCAAGACCGCCCTCGTCCGCGCCATTGCCGGCCTGTGGCCTTGGGGACGCGGCCGTGTCGACACACCTCGCGGCTTGACCACGATGATCATGCCGCAGAAGCCCTACATGCCCATGGGCACGCTGCGCAGCGCGCTTCTTTATCCGTTCAACCAGAAGGCCATCGGTGACGATCGCCTGATCGAGATTCTAACCGGCGTCGGCCTCCAGCACCTGGCCCACCGTCTCTCCGAAGAGGACCGCTGGGACCAGATCCTGGGCACCGGGGAGCGCCAGCGCATCGCCGTCGCCCGCGCCCTCGTCCACGCGCCTGACGTGCTCGTCGTCGACGACGGGCTGTCGTCCCTGGAAGCGTCGGCCCAGAAGGCGCTGCTGGACCTCGTTGCCGCGGAGATGCCGCACACCGCCATTCTCAACTTCGGCCAGCGCGAACGTGCCGATGATTTCGATCATCGCCGCCTGGTCCTGGAAACAAGATCGGGCGGATCGATCCTGCGCGCGAGTGCCGAAATGGCGGCAAAAGCTTGAGCGCCGAGGGCCGCGATAAACCTGGAGAGGCTTCAAGGATGCAGCAGAATCAGCAGCGCATGAATATCTGGGACGTGAACTGGTTTCTCGACGAGAAACAGTGTCCCTGCGACGTGCATTTCCTGGAATATCTGGAGCAGGGCAAAATAACCGGCGCCTCCATCTTTCATTTCGGCACCGGCGGGCACCATGTGGTCGGCATTCGCACGGCCGAGAACGGCAGCGGCAACGCCGTCCTCGGCATTACCGCGTCGCCCCAGGAGTACAATGACTACGTGAAGCTCGTGATCGAGCGTCCCGAGGTCGGCCGCACCTACAAGGCCTTCTTCGGCGACATCTACCAGCTCGATGCCCGCCTTCTTCCCCCCTTCGACTTCGTAACGCTCTTTCACACCGGGGAATTCCGCACCGAGAAGAACGACGAGTACGGAGCGCTGACCGATCTGGAGGTGGCCGAGCTCCTCCTCGCCAAGCTGCGCCCGGAGGGGCGGCTCCTGTTCTTCTCGGGCTCCTTCGCCTACGACAAGGCCGAGGCCGTCGCCGCCAACCTCGTCAACCGCGGGCTTATCGAGTCCGAGCCGGACTACAAGACACTCCGGATCTATCGAAAACGATGATCATAGCCACCGGATTTTTGGATAGTGAAACGGTTAAGCAGGCTTCTTCCACGCACGCGCATATCCGTTCCCCCCAAGTTTGAAAGGGCGCCGGTAACGATTGGCGCTGTCAATCCCCTTTGACACTTCTAGGCTATCGCGGAACGGCGTACTATCTTCGCCGACACACCTGCTGCACAAATCGGCCAGCCGCACATGCACGCTTTGCTTCGTGGTGACATACTCCAGCGCATTCGCATCGGCTCCGGGCTGGTCTTGTTTACGTTTGCGGCCACCCATTTTCTCAATCACGCGCTCGGGCTCATTCACCTTGAGACCATGCATGAGTTCCAGCAGTGGCGCTGGATGGTTACGAGGTCGGCGCCCGGCACGTTCGTGCTGCTCGCGGCGTTGGTTGCTCACATCTCGCTCGCCCTCTTCAAGCTCGCCAATCGAACCACGCTCCGCCTGCCGCCCTGGGAGCTGGCTCAGATCGCGCTCGGCCTTGCCATCCCCTTCTTCCTGTTCCCGCACATCGTGAATACGCGTATTGCTCACGTCTTCTTCGGGGTCCAGGACAACTATTTGTATGAGCTCGCGCGTCTATGGCCGGCCAGCGCTATCATCCAGTCCACGCTTCTGCTGCTGGTCTGGCTGCACGGCTGCATCGGGTTGCACTTCTGGCTGCGCTTGAGCCCGGCCTATCGCGCAGCCACCCCCTTCCTGCTTTTTGTTGTGATAGCCCTCCCGCTGGCGGCCCTCGGCGGATTCATGGTGTCGGGCCGCGCCGTCGCACAGCTGATCGAGGATCCGACGGCGTTTGCTCAGGTCAAGCAACTCACGGCCTGGCCCGATGCCGCCGCTTCGGAAGCACTGGCTAAGTACCGCTTCCAGGTCCGCCTCGGCTTCGGTGCCGTCCTGCTCCTCGTCGCGACCTACGTCTTCTGGCGCTACTACAGACTGAGCAGCCTTCCCAAGATGGTGATCAAGTACACCGGTGGCCCAACAGTGCGCGTCCCTCCGGGACCGACGCTGCTGGAGATCAGCCGCATGCACAGCATACCGCACGCCTCCGTCTGCGGTGGCCGCGCGCGCTGTTCGACCTGCCGAGTGCGCATAGACGATGGCGTGGGTGATCTCCTCGCGCCCACTTACCCCGAAGCCATCACGCTCGCCAGCATCGCCGCGCCCAAGAACGTCCGCCTGGCGTGCCAGGTGCGGCCGGATCACTCCATCACGGTCACGCGCCTCCTGCGCCCCGCGAGCACCGGACCGCAGGCGGTCGATGTGATGGAGGCTGATGCGGCGGGCGCTGAAAGGCCACTGGCCGTCATGTTCCTGGACCTGCGCGAATTCACGCAGCTTTCCCAAAGCCGCCTGCCTTATGACGTCGTGTTCATCCTCAACGAATTCTTCGCGGCAACCGGCTCGGCGATCCACACCTACGGCGGCTGGATCGACAAGTTCCTGGGCGATGGCCTGCTGGCCATCTTCGGACAGCATCACGGAGTGGAAGCGGGCTGCCGGCAGGCCTTGCGCGCAACCCGCGCCATCGATCTCGCCCTCGATCATGTCAATGCCAAGCTCGCCGCCGAGATCGGCAGGCCGCTCCGCGTCGGCATGGGCATTCATGCAGGCCCGCTGCTCCTGGGCCGGATCGGCTACGGCGAGGCCGTCGATCTCACCGTGGTCGGCAACGCGGTGAACGTAGCCAGCCGCCTCGAGGCGCTGTCCAAGGAGCGCGACTGCCAGATCGTCATGTCGGCCGACGTTGGGCGCAATGCCGGCCATCTCGATGACCTGCCGGCACCGACCACCGTCAACGTGCGCGGCGTCGCCGATCCGATGCAGATCATCTGCATCAGTCGCGGGCGCGACTTGCCGGTTAGCATTCTCGCCTCGCAGGAGGATGACGAGAGACCCATCCCCAAGAACACCACGGAGATGACTCACGCCTGACGCAGTCGTCAGGCGAAGAACTCAGCGCGCCGCTGCAGCTGACGTGACGTTCACCACCTGCACCCGGCGGTTCTCGGCCGCGCGCCGCTGTTGCGGATTCTTGAGGCGGGTTTCGCCGAAGCCTTTGGCCACCAGCCGGCTGCCGTCGATCTTGAAGTTCTCCATCAGGAACTCCCGCACGGCGTCGGCCCGCCGCTGCGACAGCTCAAGATTGTAGGTGGCGTTGCCCTTGCCATCCGTGTGCCCGGCGATGAGAAACTGCCCGTCGGCGAGACGCTCGTCGCTCAGCGCGCGCCCCAGCGGCGTCAGGGCTTCGACTGCGGCCGGCGTCATCCTCGCTGAATTGAACTCGAACAGCACTTCCAGATCTATGCTGGGAAGCTGCTTGCGTTCCGCCCGCTCAACGGCGACCTCCACAGGCACCGGCGTCGCCTTGGCGGCCGGCTCCGGCTCGGATTTGCTCACGGCTTCGACGGGCGCTGTCGGCTTGTCCGTGGCGACCGCAGCCTTCTGATCGACGGCCGGCGTCTCGTCGCGAGCTGACGCGGCTTTGCCCTCGGCCTTCGCGTCCGCGCCGGAAGCGGCCGGCGTACTGACCGCCGTCGTCTTCTCGACCTCGACCACGGCCGGCTTCGTCTCCCGCACCTGCTGTTGCTCCTGAACCTTGGCTTCGGGTTTCGCGTCCGGCTTCGCCGTCTCCACCACGGGCTGCTGCTTCGGCGCAGGCTTCAGCTTTTCGATCAGATCCTCGACCGCCTTCTTCTCAGACTGAGACTGCGCCCGGCCAAGCAGCTCCTGCAGGGACGGCTTCTCTTGCGCAACCGCAGGGATGGCAGAGATCATCGCCACATAGGCCACCGCGGCTAGCGCACGCGCCACGCCGGCGCCTCTTGCGCGAATTTTCATCAGCGACCCTCCACTGCCCGCCGATCCGGCGTTCGCCGCACACTTTAGCTCGTTGCCCGCCGGCGAACAAAGCCGTCCTCGGCGGCGGTTAATCCGGCCTATACGGGAAGGTTCCGGCGGCACGAAATACCTAGCGTAACAGCCTAACAAAGATAAAGTTCATGTGCGGCCACACAAAGGGAGGAACGGCCATGACGAAGCGTGTTGCTTTGATCACGGGGGGTATGGGCGGCCTTGGCGAGACCATTTCGCTCAAGATGGCTGACGCCAACTATCGCGTGGCCGTCACTTTTTCGCCGTCGAACAAGACCTCTGGCCAATGGCTGGCGGCCATGAAGGAGAAGGGACACCAGTTCCAAGCCTATCCCTGCGATGTCGCCGACTATGAGTCCTGCAAGACCTGCGTCGAGAGCGTGGCGCGCGATCTCGGCCCCGTCGATATCCTCGTCAACAACGCCGGCATCACGCGCGACATGACCTTCCGCAAGATGACCAAGGCCGATTGGGACGCGGTCATGCACACCAACCTCGACAGCGCCTTCAACATGGCCAAGCAGGTCCACGACGGCATGATGGATCGCGGCTGGGGCCGCATCATCAACGTCTCGTCGGTCAACGGCTCCAAGGGCGCGTTCGGGCAAACCAACTATGCCGCTGCCAAGGCCGGCATGCACGGCTTCACGAAATCGCTGGCGCTCGAATCGGCGCGCAAGGGTGTCACGGTCAACACGATCTCGCCGGGCTATATCGGCACCAAGATGGTCACGGCGATCCCCGAGAATGTGCTCCAGGGCAAGATCCTGCCGCAGATCCCGGTCTCGCGACTCGGCAAGCCGGAGGAGATTGCCGGGCTCATCATCTACTTGTGCTCCGAAGAAGCCGCGTTCGTCACCGGCGCCAACATCGCCATCAACGGCGGCCAGCATATGCAGTGACGCCGCGGGCGGCGAACGGAGCAGCATCGATCATGAACATCGCCATCGCCCTTAAGAAGATCGATGTCTTCGTATACCGCGCCCCGATCAAGGAGCCGATCGTCACCTCGTTCGGCTCCATTCCGGCCCGCGTCGCGGTGCTGATCCGGGCTGAGGACAAGGATGGTGCGCACGGCTGGGGGGAGGTGTGGGCCAACTTCCCGCCATCGGGTGCGGAAAGCAAAGCGCGGCTCATCGAAACCATCGTCGCGCCCGCAGCCCTCGGACGCACCTATGCCAGTCCGGCCGCCGCCTGGATCGACCTTACCCACCGCATGCGCCGCAACGCCATCCAGAGTGCGGAGCCCGGGCCGTTCGCAGCCTGCATTGCCGGCATCGACGTCGCGCTTTGGGATTTGGTTGCGCGCCGCGCCGGTGTCCCGCTCTGGCGCGCGCGTGGACGGACCGATAAGCCCGCACCGCTTCAAGCCTACGCCAGCAATCTCAATCCCAAGGGTGCGCCGGAATACGTGGCCGCGTGCCGCGAGCGCGGCTATCGCGCGTTCAAGCTGAAAGTCGCTTTTGACCTCGCAAGCGATCTGGAAAACGTCCGCCGCATCTCTGACGGCCTGCGCGACGGCGAGCGTTTCATGATCGACGCCAACCAGGGCTGGGATCTGACGACCGCGCGTCCGGCCGTCGCGGCTTTCAGCCACTACCCGCTACAATGGATCGAGGAGCCCATCTGCGCCGACGATCCACCGGAGCACTGGGCCGAGCTTGCCATGTTGAGCCGTGTTCCCATAGCCGGCGGCGAAAACATCATGGGATTTGCGGCCTTCGATGCCGCCATCACGGCCGGTCATCTCGGCGTCATCCAGCCCGATATCTGCAAATGGGGCGGCCTCTCCGGCTGCCTGCCCGTCGCGCAACGCGCCGTCAGGGCCGGCCTGCGCTACTGCCCGCACTGGCTGAACTCCGGCATCGGCCTCCTTGCCGCCGCGCATCTGCTGGCCGTGGCCGGCGGCGGCGGCCTGCTTGAGCACGATGCCATGGAAAACCCGCTGCAGTCCGTTCTGGCACAGCCGTTTCCCCCGCTCGCCGATGGCTGCTTTGCGCTTCCCGACGCTCCCGGCCTCGGCGTAGAGCCCGATGTCGCGGGGGCACGGCGCCACCTGGTGTCCCACAGCGAAGTCTCAGCCAAGTGAGTGCCGCTTCATGCGCATCGACGCTATCGCCATCGGCAAGCATCCACCTGACGACGTCAACGTCATCATCGAGGTGCCGATTGGCGGCGAACCCATCAAGTACGAGATGGACAAGGCCGCCGGCACGCTCGTCGTCGACCGGTTCCTCTACACGCCCATGCGCTATCCGGGGAACTACGGCTTCGTTCCGCACACGCTGTCTTTGGACGGCGACCCGATCGACGTCCTCGTCGCCAATACGCGCCCGATCGTGCCCGGCGCCGTCATCAACGTGAAGCCGATCGGCGTCTTGAAGATGCGCGACGAGGCCGGAGGCGACGAGAAGATCATCGCCGTGCCGTCACTAAAATTGACGCAGCGCTATGAACGCGTCAGCACCTACGCGGATCTGCCGCGCATCACGCTCGATCAGATCCAGCACTTCTTCGTGCACTACAAGGATCTCGAGCCCGGCAAATGGGTCGAGGTGGTCGGCTGGGGCGACGCCGTCGAGGCCCGCCAGCTCATCGTTGAAGCCATCGCGCGCGCCGGGTCCGCCAAGGCATGAACGACTGAAGAGGAGCTTTGAACATGGCGACCTCCGATGATCTCCGTATCCTCGCGGAGCTGAACGACGCCTACGTCCGCTCGGTCGGGGCGTCCGACGTGCGCTGGTTCGACGAGCATCTGGCGCAGGACTTCAGGAACACCAACCCTGACGGCTCTCTCGTTGGTCGCGAGGCTTTCCTGGCTCAAATCTCCAAGCCGTCCGCCGTGAAGGACATCCGCCCCCACGACGTGGAGATCCGCCTGTTCGGCGACTTCGCCATCATCCATGCCCGCACGAGCTACCAGAAACCCGACGGCACCGCCGGCTCCGGCCGCTACACCGACGACTGGCACAAACAAGGCGGCCGCTGGCGCTGCATCTCCGCCCACGTCAGCCGGTTCTAGAGGGCTACGGCGGTAGCGACGTGTTTCGTTCCGTCCCGTCAGGCGCGCGTCGAGCGCAATACCGCCCCAAAAGTCTGGTCCAAATGCAAGCGGGGCGCTTAGACCCCGACAACAAATCAGGCTGAGGAGGAAACCAACATGATGACGCGTCGGCAATGCGCGGCTGTGATTGGCGCCGTCGCTCTTGCAGGATCGACCCAATGGGCCAATGCAGATGTCGCGGAGGCTTCGGCGCTCAAGGAGGCCGTTGAAGCTTTGCGGCAGGCCATGCTCAACGCCGACAAGGCAAAACTCGATGCCTTGACCGCCGACCAGCTGACCTACGGTCACTCGGCCGGCAAGCTTGAGACCAAGAGCGAATTCGTCGACGTCATTGCCAGCAAGAAGACCGTCTACAAAATGCTCGAATGGACTGACGTAACGATCACCGTTGCCGGCGCCACGGCCGTAGTACGCCATCAATGGCAGGGCTTGTCGGTCACCGACGGCAAGGAAAGCCCTTCGAAGATCGGCGTTCTGCAGGCCTGGACCAAAGTCGGCAACGACTGGAAACTCCTGGGGCGTCAGGCTTTCAAGGTCTAGCGGAATTAAGCGTCAGCGCGCGTCGTTAGCGCGCTGGCGACGTCTTCCTGACACATCGTGCGGAGCCCTTCCACAAATGTCAGGAGTGTTTGGGCACCACCTTGCCCTATGCCCGCCGTGGCACCACGTCATGGCAGGGTTCCATCGGCTCGCGTGAGGCCGGTGCCCTTTCTGGGGGAACCGCACTCACGGCGGCGCCGTTTGGTCCAAGCGATAACGCGCGTGCATTGAAATCACATCAAGAAGGCAGCAGCCCTCAGCTCAAGCGCGGAGCTACGGTGTCCATGTCCCAACTGACGGGGAAAAGCGATGGCAATGACAAAATCTCAATCCGGCCCGAGACCGGCATCGGGCCTGCCCTCCGGCAAAGCCTTGACGCAAAGGCTGGCCGGGACGCGGAGACTTTCGCTTGAGCTCTCCGAGCCGCTTTCACCGGAAGACATGACCGTCCAGCCTATGGACGATGCAAGTCCCACCAAGTGGCATCTTGCTCACGTCACCTGGTTCTTCGAACAATTCATTTTGAAGCAGCATCTCGCCGGCTACGAGCCGTTCGACGAGTCCTTCAACTACTGCTTCAACTCCTACTACGAGAGCCAGGGACAACGTCAGCCGCGGGGACGCCGTGGGGTTCTGACGCGGCCGTCGAGTGAGCGCGTGCTCGCCTATCGCGCGCATGTGGATGCGGCATTGGCCGAGCTTGGTGCGAACGGGTTCTCGCCTGAGGTCGCTCGCCTGGTCGAGATCGGCATCAATCATGAGCAGCAGCACCAGGAGCTGCTTTTGACGGACATACTGGCGCTGTTTGCCGCCAATCCCCTGCGTCCAGCCTATCGCGCCCGCCGGCCGCGGCCGGCTGCGGCTGCGGCCGAGGCGGTGCGCTGGATCGACATCCCCGGCGGCATTCGCCAGGCCGGCCACGACGGCAACGGCTATGCCTGGGACAACGAAGCACCGCGCCACGACACGCTCATTCATCCATTCCGTCTAGCCGATCGCCTCGTCACCAACGGCGAATGGCTGGAATTCATGGCCGACGAGGGCTACCGCACCGCTTCGCTGTGGCTCGCCGACGGCTGGAGCACCGTCAATCGTGAGGGCTGGTGCGCGCCGCTCTACTGGGAGGAGCGCGCCGGTGCATGGCACGGCATGTCCCTCGAAGGGCTGCAGCCCGTCGAGCGCGCCGCCCCCGTTGCCCACGTCAGCTACTACGAGGCGGACGCGTTCGCCCGTTGGGCGGGCAAACGCTTGCCGACCGAGTTCGAGTGGGAGATCGCGGCACAGGACTTGCCCGTCACCCACACGGCCTTTGCAACGCGCGCCTTCAAGCCGCTGCCCGGGGAGCCGAGCGCTCGCGGATTGCAGCAGATGTACGGCGACGTGTGGCAATGGACCCAGAGCGCCTACCTGCCCTATCCCGGCTACAGGCCGCCGGATGGCGCGCTCGGCGAATACAACGGCAAGTTCATGGTGAGCCAGCAGGTGCTGCGCGGCAGCTCCTGTGCCACGCCCGAAGGCCATTCGCGCCCGACCTACCGCAATTTCTTCTATCCCCATCAGCGCTGGCAGTTCGTCGGCCTGCGCCTTGCTTCGGAGATCGTCTGATGCTGACACCCAACCTGCGCGATCTGCTGTCGGAGAGGTTTGTCCTTGTCGACCATGAGCTTGCCTCAGCCGTCGTGAACGGTTTGTCGCGGCCGCAGAAAACTCTGCCGTGCCGCTTTTTTTACGACGCGCGCGGCAGCGAGCTGTTTGAGGAGATCACGCGCCTTCCCGAGTACTATCCGACGCGCACAGAGGCCGCGATCCTCGAAGCCCACGCAGCGGACATGGCAGCCAGCATTCCCGACGGCGGCGTGCTCGTCGAGTTCGGCTCCGGCTCCAGCCGCAAGACCGAGACTCTCCTCCGGCACCTGCCTCAGCTCCGCGCCTACATCATGATCGACGTGTCCGAAAGCGCATTGCTCGACGCCAAAGAGCGCCTCGCCACGCGCTTTCCGTCGCTCGATGTCCGCGCCATCGTTGCCGACTTTTCATACCCGGTCGCGCTGCCGGTCGATCTCGCAGACGGCCATCGCACCGGCTTCTTTCCGGGCTCCACCATCGGCAACCTCAATCCCGTCGAGGCGCAGCGTCTTCTGCGCGTATTCCGCGGCGTGCTCTCTCCCGGCAGCCGGCTGATCGTCGGCGTCGATCTGAAGAAGGATCTGTCGATCCTGCTGCCCGCCTATAACGATGCCGCTGGTGTCACGGCCGCGTTCAATCTCAATCTGCTCGCGCGCATCAATCGCGAGGTCGCACCCGCCTTTGATCTCGACGCCTTCCGTCACGAGGCCGTCTACAATGCGCGCGACGGGCGCATCGAGATGCACCTCGTGAGCCTGGCGGACCAGGACGTCACGATCGGCGATCAGCGCTTCCAGTTCCGCAAGAGCGAAACCATCCACACCGAGAACTCCTACAAATACTCGGTGCGGCAATTCCAGGATCTCGCGCGCGCCGCCGATTGGCTGCCGAGCCGCGTGTGGACCGACAAGGACGCGCTCTTCAGCGTCCATGAACTCGTGTGCACGTGAGGATTCGCGGGGTCGGACTGGCTGCGACCCCGCGACCGCCACCTCGCCGCGCTGACAGGCACCGCGGACGCGGGTAGACTGTGCGTTCCGGCCGCTCGAAGGCGATTCGCGCTTCCTGGGCCCGGGGAGCGCGTCAAGGACGTCACGTGAAGCAAGAAACGGCACCATCGCGCTTCTGGACGGTCGCGATCCTCGGAACGACACAGACCCTAGCCTGGGCCTCGAGCTACTACCTGGTGGCCATTCTCGCGGACCCTATGGCGCGCGACCTGGCCATTACGCCAACCAACATTTTTGCGGCCTTCTCCGTGTCGCTGCTGCTTGCGGCGGTGCTGGGGCCGCGCATCGGCCGCACCATCGACCAGCTCGGAGGGCGAGGGGTGCTTGCGGTCTCCAATCTGATCTTCGCGCTCGGCCTCGTCCTGCTGGCCATAGCTCCTTCGCCATGGGTGTTGTGGGCGGGATGGCTGGTGATGGGAGCCGGCATGGGATTCGGCCTCTACGACGCGGCGTTCGGCACGCTCGGACGCATCTTCGGCGATGCAGCGCGCCGTCCGATCACCGGCATCACGCTCATCGCAGGCTTCGCGAGCACCGTCGGCTGGCCACTCACCACCTGGGGCGATGCAACCATCGGATGGCGCATGACATGCGCGGCCTGGGCCTGCGCCCACATCGTGCTGGGGCTTCCGCTGAATCTCCTGTTGCCGCGCATTCGCAGGGCGGCAAGCGACGCGGTCAACGCAGCCAAGCCGCACATTCCGATGGATCGCGCCATGTGGCTGTTGGGGTTTGCCTTCGCGGCCGGCTGGGTCGTGTCGACAGCCATGGCTGCGCATCTGCCGCGTCTTCTGGAGGCGGCGGGAGCCACGACCACACAGGCGATCGTGGCCGGTGCGCTGATCGGACCGGCGCAGGTCGCCGCCCGCGTCGTCGAGGCCAGCGTCCTCAGCCGTTTTCATCCGCTGATATCGGCACGGCTGTCGACGGTCCTGCATCCCATCGGCGCGGGAGCGCTGATCCTGGGCGGAGGCATCGTTGCCATGCCGTTCGCTCTGCTGCACGGCGCGGGAAACGGCATTCTGACCATCGCGCGCGGGACCGTGCCACTGGCCGTGTTCGGTCCGTCAAACTACGGCTACCGTCTGGGCCTGCTCGGTGCCCCCGCCCGCATCGCTCAGGCCGCCGCGCCGCTGGCGTTCGGTTTTCTCATCGACGTGTTTGGATCGGGCGCCCTCGTCGTCTCGGCCGCGCTGTGCCTGGCCGCATTGGCCGCCCTGCTGATGGTAAAGCCCATTGAGGCGGCGCCAAAGACCAGCTGACCGAGGCCGACGCCTACCCACGCGATCAGGGGGCCGTCACGCTCGACGTTATCGACGTCACAACTTTGTTGGCCATCGCAAATTGCGTTTCACGATCGGTGATGCGATGCCGTTGCGCGATCCACTGGAAATCTGTGTAGACCGCCCACACGCTGCCGGCCTCGTCCTGCGTCACCAGAAGCCGGACGGGCCAGTCCAATCCCGCATTGGGATTTGACGTGATGAACTGCGTCCCGAGCGGCGGATTGCCGAACAGGAGCAATGTAGATGGTCGCACCGTCACACCGGCGTCGGCGCCAAGTTTCGCCTGGTCCACAGCCGCGAAGAAGATGATCCCCTTGCCGGCGATGTCCTGCTTCAGGCGCTCGATCGTCTCGTCGAACGAATAACCGCTCTTCACCTTCACGATGCCGTCGCCGGCGAGGCGAACGTCATTGTCGGCGGCATGCGCGGGCAGGGCTGTTGTGACAAGCAGGGCGGAAAACAGCGCGGTCCGGCACAGGTCTGCGAGGGGAAATGACATGTGTTTCTCCTGGGCGAAAGGTTCGCGTCATGGAAGGTCACATTGCCAGCCGGCCGAAGCGCGCAGAAATACCGGGATGCTCATGAGTCGATGCACGGCGCTTATGCCGGCGCAGACGATGCGTTGCTGCATGAAGACGATAGACACTCGTCATTGGCGTCGCGGCCCAGCGTGCATCACTGTGCGATGGCAATCTGATCCAAGCCGATGGAGGGGACCGTGCGAACCGCAATCAGTTTCATCGCAGTGCTGGCAGCCGCCGTGGCGATGATGCCGCTGCTGGTGCAGCCGACGCCCTTCAGCCTGCTCATCGCCTCACTGTAGGCAGCGCAACAGCGGCTAGGCTGAAGCCGACAGCTCGGCTTCGCGTGCTTGCTCCGTCTGCACCGCGGGATTTTCCCAGCGATACCGCTTCGCTTCGCGCAGGAATGCGCCCACCGCCGGCGAATGCGGACGGCCGCGGACGGTGACGAGACTAACGGTGCGATAGACTTCGGGATCGATCAGCGGGCGCGTGATCACGCCGGGCACGGTGACGGCATATTCCGGAATGTACGTGAAGCCCAATCCGGCCGCCACCATGCACTGGATCCAGTCGTCGCGCTCGCTCGTGTACGGCCGCTTCAGCTCGACGTCCCCGATCTGCTCCCGCAACCCCCGCAGATAGTCGTAGTATTCGCAGTTGACGCGCGCCAGGTAGTTCTGCTGGTGCAAGTCCCTTATCCGCACGGCATTCGTACGCTCCAGCGGATGCCCGGGCCCGACGGCCACGACAAAGCGCTCGCGATACAGCGGCAGCGTGTGGAAGCGGTCATCGAGATCATCGGGACGGCAGAAGATCGCCACATCGATTTCGCCCTTGTCCAGAAGCTCCTCCAACGCGCTGGCGGGCGCGTCCTTGAGATAAACCTCGACACCGCTATGCGCGGAAACGAATGTGGAGAACAGGTTGATCAGCCGATGCGGGCCGATCGTGCACATCAGCCCGATCGTCAATGCGGTGGCATCGAGCTTGGCGAACGACTTCGCCTTCTCGCGCGCCTCGTCCATCTGCTCGAGCATCTGGCGGAAGTACGGTTGCATGATCCGCCCAAGCTCGGTCAGGTGCGTGTTGCTGCGCTCCCGGTGCACCAGCGGCCCGCCAAGTTTACCCTCCAGGTGCTGGATGGCGCGGGTCAGCGCTGGCTGCGAGACATTGCAACGCTCGGCGGCACGGGTGAAATTCAGCGTATCGCACAGCGCGATGAAGTAGCGAATTTCGTGGATTTCCATGGTGCTAACCCCGGACCGATTGTCGTCCCAGGGCTACCACCGGGGATTGGCCGCAAGTCATACCGTCCCCGCATGGTTTCCATACGCGCCCAGCATTGGGCCGGACTGTGGGCCGGGCGTACACCGATCCGCTGGCTCTTATTTGCATTTGCGGCCTGCACAACTACTCTTGGCCGACAGTGACGACTTGCACACCCTGACCCCTGGCTCGTTGGAAAACGGTATGTCCCCCAGTACACTCACCGCGGCATTCGAGGAAGCGCGCGCGCTCGATGCCCCGCTGAGTGAGCGCCTAGGGGCCTACGCCCGCTCCTTGCGCGAGTTTCAGCCGAACTTCGCGGATGCCGTCGACCGTCTTGTCGCGCGTCTTCAGGCAGGCACGCTTGTTGCCGGCGCACCCAAGGTTGGCGAGGCCATGCCGGCCTTTGTGCTGCCCGACCACACAGGCCGTCTGGTTGTACTCGACGAGCTCGTCGCGCAAGGGCCCGTCGTCGTCACGTTCGCGCGCGGCCACTGGTGCCCCTACTGCAGGATAGCGGTGAGCGCCCTCTCCGAGGTGGCAGGAGATATCGCGGATGCGGGCGGGCAGATGGTCGTCATCGTACCCGACCGGCAGGAGTACGCGGCCAAGCTCAAAGCGGACGCCCACGCGCCGTTTCCGATCCTGACCGACCTCGATAACGGCTATGCGATGTCTCTCGGCCTGGTCTTCTGGGTCGGCGACGAATTGCAGCGGTTGATGCAGTTGCGCGGCATAAATCCTCACCAATCGCAAGGCAATGACACTTGGTTCGTACCGGTGCCCGCGACCTTCGTCGTTGGTCGCGACGGCAGGGTCGCCGCACGGCATGTGGACCCGGATTATCGCAAGCGCATGGGGATGGACGCGGTCATCGCCGCGCTCAAGGCTGCGGCAACACCTAGTTTACAGCCTGTTCCCAGTCGCGAGCGCGCAGGAGCTTGACGAGTGCGTCCGCAACGACGGAGCGCTGGCGTCCCGCTACACCATACAGAAAGATTTCGCGATTCAAGTCCAGTCCCGCCATTGGGATCTGGCGGAGAACCTCGCGCCGGGACGATGTACTTCGCGGCAGGATCCCTATTCCGAGATTACCCTCGAGCAGCGTGATGAGGTCGTGCTGGGACCTGATCTGGTGGCCGCGCTCGATCTCGATATTTAATTGACTTAAGTGCTTGGAGGTTTGCCCAGCGTATTCGCAGTCCGGGTTGAGCAGGATCGGAATGTTTTTGACGTCATCAGCCTCGACCGCGTTGCGCGTCACCAACGGATGGTTGCGATGCACGACCATCGCCAACGGATCCTGGAACAGCGCCCACGTATGGAGCCTGTCCCAATCCTCGTGGAGGGGGCCCGAGATCGCCAGGTCCACCTCGCCCTTCTTCAACCTCTCGGCCACTGCTTCGGCATTTCCCCGGCACAGGGTGAGCTGCAATCCGGGAAAGGCGCGCTGCAATTCCATCAGCGGCGCCACCAGCAAGTCGATGTCCACCGTTTGCGACAACGCCAGCGAGAGACTGGCGGCAGTACCCTTCTTCATCGCGGTGGCGAGGGACTTGGCCGAGAGTGCGCTCTGGTAGCATTGCTGCATGAGCGGCAACATGCGCTGCCCAAGGTCGGTCAAGTGCGACAACTTCCCCTCGCGGCGGATCAGCGGTCCCGCTAGCTCGTCCTCCAATTGCTGGATCGCCCGCGTAAGCGCAGGCTGTGAGACGTTGCACTGCTCGGCGGCGCGCGTGAAGTTGAGCGTCTGCGCGACCGCGAGGAAGTAGCGGATCTGATGCATCTCCATTGCGGAGAAGCCCCATTGTGCAAGGCATTAATCCATACAAGCGGCGCATCTAAGCGCATTTCCGGGGTGGTTCAAAGCCTTCGCGGCGCTTAAACGCTGCCCGGTTTTCAGTCGTTGCGCTGCGCACCATTGATAATTGCGGCGCATCGAACCGCAAGCCTTTCGGCATTTCCTCTTCTGGCGGCGATTTACCATTCTCGGGCTGTCGCTGCGGTCGCGCAGCCCAACAACGCCAGGAGAAGATCATGACCCACACCATCACGCGATCCGTTCTGCAGATGTGCGCCGCGGCTGCCGTTGCCGCCGCCGCCATGTCGCTCGGCGTTACCAGCGCCAGCGCCGGCGAATGCCCCGCCGGCCAGGTCGTTGCCGACGGCCAGGGCGCGAAGATGAACCCGGCCAAGCCCAAGGACGTGACCGATACCGTCTTGAAACGGATCGACCTTGTGAACGAGCCGGTGATGCTCAAGGACCATGCACTGCGCCTGCGCCGCCTCGTCATCAAGCCCGGCGGCATCGTGCCGTGGCACAGCCACACGGACCGCCCGGCCATCATCTACATCATCAGCGGCTCTATCACGGAATACCGGAGCACCTGCGCAACGCCCATCGCACACAAGGCCGGCGAAGCGACCCCTGAGATCAAGGGTATCTCTCATTGGTGGAAGAACACGGGCAAGAAGACGGTCGTTCTCCTCTCTGCCGATCTCTTCCACGACAAGGATGACCCGCACACGATGTGACCCTTTTTGCATCGAGCCTTTGCTGGAGCGTGACGCTTTTCCCTCCCCTCCTCCTCCACGTCGCGCTCCAGCCCCCATCGACCAGGAGACGACCCATGCAACGAACGCTCACCGCGCCTCAGGCCGGTCTCGATCCGGCCAATGAGCTTGCCGGCAAGACCGCGGTTGTCACCGGCTCCACAAGCGGCATCGGTCTCGGCATCGCCCGGGCCCTCGCCGGCGCCGGCATGAACGTGATGCTCAACGGCCTCGGCGATGCGGCTGCGGTCGAGGCGACTCGCGCCGGCGTCGAGGCAGACTACGGCGTGAAAGCCAGATATTCCTCCGCCGATATGTTCAAGCCCAACGAGGTCGTCCGCATGATCGAGGACGCTCGCGTCCTGCTCGGCAGCGTCGACGTGCTCGTCAATAACGCCGGCATCCAGCACGTCGAGGCCATCGAGACCTTTCCGCCGGCCAAATGGGACGCCATCATTGCCATCAACCTCTCCTCTGCCTTCCACGCCATGCGCGCCGCCGTGCCGGACATGAAGCGCCAAGGCTGGGGCCGCATCATCAACATCGCATCGGCGCATGGCCTTGTCGCATCGCCCTTCAAGTCAGCCTACGTGGCGGCCAAGCACGGTCTCCTCGGACTGACCAAGACGGTGGCGCTGGAAACGGCCGAGCACGGCATCACCGTCAACGCCATCTGCCCGGGCTACGTGCTCACGCCGCTGGTGCAGAAGCAGATCCCCGAAACGGCGAAGGCGCGGGGCATCAGCGAGGAGCAGGTCATCAAGGATGTGCTCCTGCATGCCCAGCCCACCCGTGAATTCGTGACGACCGAACAGATTGGCACGCTGTCCGTGTTCCTCTGCACGCGGGCAGCGGCATCGATGACAGGCACGGCGCTTCCCGTCGAAGGCGGCTGGACGGCGCAATAGCGCGGAGAGGACACAAATATGCAACGTACTTTGACCGCGAAGCGGAATATGCCCGGAAGCGCCAACCACCTGGAGCAGACGGTCCTCGTTTTTCAGGGCGGAGGCGCACTCGGCGCCTATCAGGCCGGCGTCTACGAGGCGCTGCACGAGGCGGGCGTCGAGCCGGACTGGATCATCGGCACATCGATCGGAGCCATCAACGCCTGCCTGATCGCGGGCAATGCACCCGACAAGCGGCTGCCGAGACTACGCGAATTCTGGCAGCGCATGGCCCACAAGGCGCTCTGGCACCAGTCGTCCGCCTGGCCGCTTCTGTCGCAAACCTTGTCCTACTGGAACACGCTGAGCCACGGCATTCCCGCATTTTTCGAGCCGAACCATCGCGCGTTCTGGGGCGCCCACGTCCATCTTGGGCCGGACGACGCGGGCTATTATTCGACCGCACCGCTCGAGGGGACGCTGCAGGAGCTCGTCGACGTCTCGCTCGTCAATCAATGCAAACCGCGTCTCACCGTCGGCGCCGCGCATGTGCGCACGAGCCGGATGCACTATTTCGACAGCCGCGACATGCCGATCGGCATCCGCCACGTGATGGCCTCCGGTGCCCTGCCGCCCGCATTTCCCGGCGTGCGCATCGACGGCGAGCTGTATTGGGACGGCGGCATCCTGTCCAACACGCCGACGGAAGTGATCTTCGAGGAACGGCCGCGCCGCAATTCCCTGATCTTCGCCGTGCACATGTGGAATCCCGTCGGGCCCGAGCCTGAGACCATATGGGAGGTGCTGCATCGGCAGAAGGACATCCAGTATTCGAGCCGGGTGGCCACGCACATCGCCCGCCAGCTCGAGACGCACCGTTTGCGGCACGTCATCCGCGAGCTGCTGCCGCACATTCCCGAGGAGGCACGGCAAACGGAGAGTGTTCGCGCCCTCGCAAGCTGGGGATGTCCCACCCACATGCACGTCGTGCGTCTGCTCGCACCGCGGCTCGGCAACGAGGACCACACCAAGGACGTTGACTTCAGCCCGTCCGGCATCCGCCAGCGTTGGGAGGCGGGCTATGACAACGCGAAGAAAGCGATCCAACAGGCACCCTGGGAAGGGGAATTCGATCCTCTGGAGGGCGTCATCCTGCATGAGGTGCAAAACGAAGCCTCGATAAGAACGGTCGCGGCTGCGCCGCGGGCGACGGCGCCTGAAGGGTTCCGTTCGCAGCCGGCCGGTTGACCGTCAAACCTCCGGAGATCGCCATGCCAGAGTTCGACGCCATCGTCATCGGTACGGGCCAGGCCGGGCCCGCACTGGCACACCGGCTTGCCGGCACGGGCCAGCACGTCGCCGTCATCGAGCGTCATCGCTTCGGAGGAACGTGCGTCAACACCGGCTGCACGCCGACCAAGACCCTCGTCGCCAGCGCCTATGCCGCCCACACGGCGCGCCGCGCGGCCGAATTCGGCGTGAACGTCGGCGGCCCTGTCGTCGTAGACATGAAGAAGGTCAGGGAACGCAAGGACCACGTCCTGGGCTTCTCGACCCGTGGCGTCGAGCGCGGGCTGCGCGAAAACCCCGGGATCACCGTCTACACCGGGCACGGGCGGTTCGTGTCGTCGCGCGAGGTCGCCGTCGATGACGAGATCCTGTCCGCAGCGCAAATCTTTATCAATGTCGGCGGCCGCGCTGCCGTGCCGGACATACCCGGCCTCGAGGACGCCGGCTACTTCACCAACAGCACGTTGCTCGATATCGATTTCGTCCCGCCACGCTTGATCGTGATCGGTGGCAGCTATATCGGATTGGAGTTCGCCCAGATCTTCCGCCGCTTCGGTAGCGAGGTGACCGTCCTCGAGACGGCACCGCGCCTGATTGCACGCGAGGACGAGGACACGTCCCGCGCCGTCGCCGGCATTCTGGAAGCGGAAGGCATCACCATTCGCGCCGGCGTTCGCGGTTTGAGCGTCCGCAAGGACGGCCATGAAATCTCCGTCGGTTTCACCCAGGACAGCGGGCCGGGCGAGGTCAAGGGTTCTCATATTCTGGTGGCGGTCGGCCGGCGCCCGAATACCGATGACCTCGGTCTCGACCGGGCCGGCGTCACCACCGGCCAGCGCGGGTTCATCGAGGTCGACGACCAGTTGCGCACCAACGAGCCCGGGATCTGGGCGCTCGGCGACTGCAACGGCAAGGGCGCCTTCACGCATACGGCCTGGAACGATTTCGAGATCGTGGCCGCCAACCTCTTCGACAACGATCCGCGCCGCGTGAGCGACCGCATCACCGCCTACAATCTCTACACCGATCCGCCGCTCGGCCGCGTCGGCCTGACGGAGGCGGAGGTGCGTAAGTCGCGCCGGCCGGCGCTGATGGCCGTCATGGCCATGGAAGACGTCAGCCGCGCCTTCGAGAAAGGCGAGACGCAGGGCTTCATGAAGATCCTCGTCGATCGCGACAGCAAGCAGTTTCTCGGCGCGTCCATCCTCGGCGTCGGCGGCGACGAGGTGATCCACGCCATTCTCGATCTCATGTACGCCAGGGTCCCCTGCACGGTGATGCAGCGCGCCATGCACATTCATCCAACGGTATCGGAGCTTCTGCCCACCATGTTGGGTGATCTCAAGCCACTGACATAGCCAACCATCGGAGGACAACGCGTGCGGGAGCAAGCAGCCGGCAATACGCTTGGCAACGCCGCTCGGTCCGGCCGCTCTTGGGCGGTCGGCCGCGAGCTGATCGTTGGACTGACGGCGTTTCTTACAGTCGTCGATCTTTTCGCCACACAAGCAATTCTTCCCTCACTGGTGCGCCACTACCAGGTGAGCCCGGCCGCCATGGGGTTTGCCGTCAATGCTTGCACGATGGGCATGGCGGTCAGCGGACTTCTTGTTGCCCTGTTCTCGCGGCGGATCGATCGGCGCCTGGGCATTCTGGTGAGCCTCGCGGCATTGGCCGTTCCCACAGCCCTGCTGGCGGTCGCACCGGGGCTTGGCACATTCACTGCGCTGCGCGTGCTGCAAGGCGTGTTCATGGCGTCCGCCTTCACGCTCACGCTGGCCTACCTCGGCGAGGAATACAGCGGTGCCGATGCGGCTGCGGCATTCGCGGCCTACATCACCGGCAACGTCGCCAGCAATCTTGTCGGCCGGCTGCTGTCGGCCGGATTGGCGGATCATTTCGGGCTGGCCACGAATTTCTACATCTTCGCGCTACTCAACCTTGCCGGGGCCGTGCTCGTCTATTTCAGCGTGCATCGGACGCCACCGATGCCGCCGTTGGCAGGCGCGGCGCCATCACCTATGACGACCTGGCGCATTCATCTGCGCAACAGACAGTTTCTCGCCGGGTTCGGTATCGGTTTCTGCATTTTGTTCGCTTTCATCGGCACCTTCACTTACGTCAATTTCGTGCTGACGCGCCCACCGCTATCCCTCAGCCCCATGCAGCTTGGGCTCGTGTACCTCGTCTTCCTGCCGTCCATCTTCACGACACCGCTGGCGGGGCAGGCGGTGCAGCGGTGGGGAACGCGCACGGCCATGTGGGCCGGACTTGCCGTCGCCGCGGCTGGCCTTCCGCTGCTGCTGGCGCACGATCTGGCAGCCGTCCTGATCGGCATGAGTCTTGTGGGCGTGGGCACATTCTTTGCCCAAGCGACGGCCACCGGATTTGTCAGCCGGGCGGCAACGACCGATCGCGCCGCGGCGAGCGGCCTCTATCTGGCGTCGTACTTTTTCGGCGGTCTGGTGGGAAGCGCTGTCCTGGGTCAGGTGTTCGATTGCTACGGATGGACGGCCAGCATCATGATGATCGGATTGTCCATGCTGGTGGCCGCAGCTCTGACGGTGGGTCTGCGCATGCGCTTCAGCGCCTAGTCACGCTGCCGAACGCGCGTGCTCATAGAGAAGGGCCGCCGCTCATCGCAGCGACCCTTCATGCCTTACGGTGCCTGAAGCGTTTTCGACGGTCCCTGATTGGAGGTACCGAAGGCGCGATCCGCCGAAGCTGGCGTGGCCGCGACGGCAAGTACGACAAGAACCAGGCTGCAAACGACTTTCATGGGATAGCTCCTGTTGGATGATTGGCAGTGATCCGTGAAAGCTATGCGTGGCCGTGGCTCCATCCCAATGCCGTTCGCTTGTCGGTCCGATATTGAACCGTCATTTGAGATGTGACGCGATGACAGCGCACCCGACGATACCGCCCGGCTATCGAACCGCAACCCGAACGGCATTATCTCTGCACGCTGAGGATTTCTACTCTCCCGTCAAGCTTGAGTAACGGAACAGGCCCCGCACCTCTGCCGGCTCATCGCTCCGCACCCAAGCGAAGTCACCGTTAGCTCATCAATGGGAGAGAAAGATGCACAAATCCGCCATTCGCTTGGCTCTGGCCGGAGCAATCTGCCTCGTCGCGTCCGGCCTCGCGCAGGCTCAGACTGCAGCCGGCGCCTTCGACGGCAAGAGGTTCTTCGAGGAGATCTCCGCCAAGGGCGTCAATACGAAGGGGCTCGACGCCAGCAAGTTCTTCGAGGAATTGGCATCCAAGGGCGTGAACTCGAAAGCCCCGATCGACCCCAGGAAGTTCTTCGAAGAATTGTCGTCTCGCGGCGTCAATACGCAAGGCTTTGACGCCAACAAGTTCTTCGAGGAGCTGTCATCGCGTGGCGTGAAAATGCCCGACATGATGGTCGTGAAGAGCACGCAGTAGCATGGCCCCCGGGGGCTGGGCTCCGGCACGGCCAACACCTCCGAGACATGACGTCGCCTCATAGCCAGCACCATGCGCACCAAAGTGGTGCTGGCGTCTTCCACCGAGCATGCCGGGAGTTTGGCATGGCACTCGCGCTTCGACACGACCGATCATTTTCGCGCCAGATGGTCCCGTCGATCCTCGGCGTTCTGATCCTGGCCGCTGCCACGCTCATGCCTGGTCGCGCCTGGAGCGAGACGCCACAACCCGGCCGCCCCATCGGTTCTTTTGCACCGATCCTCGAGAAGGTCATCCCGGCGGTCGTTACGATCCGTATCGTCGGCGAAACGTACAAGCAGATCGAGTTCCTGCCGCCGCAAGCCAAGGGCGAGAACGACGCCCTGCAGAAGGAGACGTTCAGGGCCGGCGGCTCCGGCGTCATCGTCGACGCGGGCAATGGCTACATCCTGACCAACAATCATGTCATCGAGAACGCCACGCGCATCGAGGTGGGCCTGTCCGACGGCCGACGCATGCTAGCGCGGTTGGTCGGTCGCGATATCGGAACCGACGTCGCTGTCATCAAGGTTGAGGAAACCAACCTGCCTTCCATCACGGTCGGCAATTCCGACGACGTCCGCGTCGGCGACGTCATCATGGCCGTGGGCAATCCGTTCGGACTGGAAGGCACCGCAACGCTCGGCATCGTCAGCGCGCTCATGCGCAACGAGGTCGGTCACGAGGCCTTCGAGGATTTCATGCAGATCGACGCGCAGATCAATCCCGGAAACTCGGGCGGTGCGCTCGTCAACATCAAGGGCGAGCTGGTCGGCATCAACACCGCCGTGGCCGGCGGCCCGGACCGGAATGTCGGGATCGGCTTTGCCATCCCCATCAACATGGCCAAGGTGGTCAAGGGCGAGCTGGTCGCGCACGGCCGCATGCGGCGCGGCTCGCTGGGTCTGCTGGTGGAGGATCTGGCGCCCGAATCAGCCCCGGCCTCGATGATCGGCCCCAAGCGCGGGGCCGTGATCACACGCATCGTCCCCAACTCCCCGGGCGAGAAGGCCGGATTGAAGCCCGGCGACATCGTGGTCGCCATCGGCGCCAAACCTGTGCGCGGCGCCGCCGAGTACACGACTCGCGTCGTCACCCTGCCGATCGATGCACCGGCGCAGTTGACCTTGTTCGTTGACGGAGCCAAGGCGCAACGCCAGCTCAAAGTTGCGGAAGTGGCCGCGTTGCCCGCGGAACGCATCCTCTCCAACGATGCCGGCAGCATCTCGGGCGCGGTGCTGGGAGACATTTTGCCCGGCAACCCGCTTTATGGCGACGTGCGCGGTACGCAAGTTCTGAAGGTCTCGGACAACACGAAGGCCAGTCATGCCGGCTTCCGCGCAGGCGATGTCATCGTCGGCATCGACGGCATGAACGTCCGTTCCACCGACGACCTCGTGCGTGCGTTGGACCGCACTGGAATGCAATATCGCGTCCGGCTCGTGCGCGACGGCATACCGGGCTGGATCCGCAGCACCAGATAGAAGCGCAATTGCGGTCGCAAGGACGGACTTACCAGGCTGCCCGGCTCAGTCACACCGGGCGGCTTTGTCCGGCTAGCTTCGCGCCAGGTTGATCGTGACACCGGACAAGCCGCTGCCAACGGTCTTGATCTCGATTTTCTGGCCGGCGTCGCTGCTGGTAACCGACATCGTACCCGACACCGCGCCACGAATGGCCAAGTCCAGGCTGGTTTCGGTTGCGCGGCCGCTGACCGCCCCTGCTGCATTGAACGTACGCTCTTCCCACTGACCCGTAACTTGGCCGTCCTGCTGGCTCAGCGTGGCGCGCATTTCGATCTTATAGCTGTTGGACGCGCAGCGAATGGCGAGCGCCAGGTCCGCGCCCGCGGTTTTGGCGTTGTAGTAGGCGCGGCATGCGATCTGCTCGCTCTTGCCCTGATCCAGGAGCACCCGGCCATTTCCGCTCCAACTTCCGGCCCACCGCGGAAGCGGCCCCTCCGCGCGTGCGCCGGCGGCTTGTCCCATCAGAGCAAGACTGCCTGCCAGTGCCGCAAGAGCCACGACCCGGTGTCTGCGCGTGCCGGCCATCATGAGTGCCCTCCTTGAATTCAGAAATGTTGAAGTATGACGTCCGTTGCTGTTCTGAAATCCGCCCACCGCGCATTGCCGGTCAATTCCCATCACGATCATGCGACATCTGCCGACCTTGCTCGTGACTCTGCGCTTAGGTCGCAATGGGAGGCGACTTGGTTCAATAGGCGAACGGCCGCTCCTGCACAGAACTTCGATCAGGAGGCAAACGCCTGCCGCTGCCGCGGCGTTCCGGCATGCTGATTGGCCTGGACTATTGTCGGCAGCGCGTGGGGGCCTGGCATTGCGTCGTGACGTCGGCCAACCACGGCAACTGGCTCGTCACCGTCCCCGACGACGATCTGGACGATATCGCCCTGAGTAGAGAAGCCCGCAGCCCGGTGACAACCCCTTCGCTTTGAGGGTGTCACCTATGTCTCGGAGCCGGTTGAAGAATTGTGGCGGAGAGGGAGGGATTCGAACCCCCGAGACCAGTCGCCCAGTCTGCCGCATTTCGAGTGCGGTGCATTCAACCACTCTGCCACCTCTCCAAAGTCGCCTCACCTAACGATAGCCCTCTGAGTTCGCAACACATATCTCTCGATCATTAGCTCTCCCTTTGTCGGCGGACGCCATTGCAGACTGGCCAGCCGTCAGTTGCCGCAGGGCAGCGGAGCGGCTAGCTTGCGCGTGTTGGGGGAGGGTTTTCAGCCGGGGTTCTCACGAGCGCACGCGGTGTTCTTCCTAGCCCGGACGTTGTCGATATAGGGAAGACATGTCATGAGCGGCGAATTCGGGCTGGTTCGCCCTTCACGGGGCCCATGCGCTTGTGCGGATAAATGCAAACACAATGCGCCTTATCGGCTCGTAGCTGTAGCCTTCAGCACCGCCGGCTTGATGCTTGCCGTGATGCTGCTCGTTGCAACTGTCGGACCCGCGCTGGCGGCCTCATCGCCCGGTTCGCCCGAGCTGTTTTATGTTCTGGGCATCCCGATAGATTTAATCCTGTTCGCACTGACGTTGCTCGGTGTCGCCGTGTTCCATCATCAGACCCTACGCGTGGCGCTGACGGGGCTGGCTGCCATTGTCCTCTACAAGCTCGCCTTCACCGGCTTCAAGTTCGGGCAAGGCTTTGCCGGCCTGGCGCTGCACATGCAGCACGAGTGGGTGATCCTCGCCAACCTGTTCCTGCTGCTGATGGGATTTGCGCTGCTGTCGCGGCATTTCGAGGAAAGCAAGGTGCCGGACATCATGCCGGCCTTCTTGCCGGACGACTGGAAGGGCGCCTTTCTCCTGCTGGTGATCGTTTGCGTGCTGTCGAGCTTTCTCGACAACATCGCCGCGGCCCTGATCGGCGGCGTCATGGCGCGCGAGGTGTTCCGCGGCAAGGTGCACATCGGCTATCTGGCGGCAATTGTCGCAGCGTCCAATGCGGGTGGTGCGGGCAGCGTTGTCGGCGACACGACGACCACCATGATGTGGATCGCCGGCATCAGCCCGCTGGTGGTGGTCGAGGCCTACGTGGCGGTGGCGATCGCCATCTTCATCTTCGGTATCCCGGCAGCGATACAGCAGCACCGGTACTCGCCGATCATGAGGGACGTGCCGCCAGGGGTGCACGTCGAGTGGTCGCGCGTGGTTATCGTTTTCGCCATTCTGGTCACGGCGATCCTGTCGAACGTCATCGCCAATCTTCGTTTCCCAGCGATGCTCGATCAGATCCCGGTCATCGGTCTCGCGGTCTGGGCCGTCGTCCTGATAACGGCGCCGTGGAAAATGCCCGATTGGAAGGTGATGCCGGAAACCTTCAAGGGCACCGTTTTCCTGCTGGCGCTGGTGACCTGCGCTTCGCTGATGCCGGTGGAGACCCTGCCTGCCGCCTCCTGGCAGACCGCGCTCGGCCTCGGCTACGTTTCCGCCGTGTTCGACAACATCCCCTTGACGGCGCTGGCACTCAAGCAGGGCGGCTATGACTGGGGCTTCCTGGCTTACGCGGTCGGCTTTGGCGGATCAATGATCTGGTTTGGCTCCTCGGCCGGCGTGGCGCTGGCGAACATGTACCCGGAGGCGAGATCGGTCGGCCTCTGGCTGCGCCATGGCTGGCCCATCGCCATCGCCTATACCGTCGGCTACTTCTTCATGCTCGCCACCATCGGCTGGCATGCCGACGCTTCGCATTGAGCGGCAATCCTTTGGCCGCCAAGTTGGCTGCAGGTCGTCATCTCCCATCTCGGGGCGGCGCTCGCGGCATTCTTTCGCCGCCCACGGAGCGGTTCTCGAGCCTGTGACGGCGGAACGCAACACGCGCA
>CADEFX010000030.1 GCA_902826715.1 uncultured Hyphomicrobiales bacterium
CCCTTCGCCACCCCGGGCGGCGGTATCATGCCGCTGTCCGAGTGGGCGATATCATCGCTTGGCCTTGCCCTGATCGCGCCCGCCGCCGCCATCGCTTGGCTGTCCGTGCGCCGCGATATGCGCTTGGGGGCAAATCCGACCGCTCAGTGAAACACGCGCCCTGAGTCGATGACGACCGTCTGCCCGGTCATCGTATTCGTCCGGCACATGGTCACGACCTGATCGGCCACGTCGTCCTTGTCCGCGGCCTTCTTGAGCAGCGAGCTGCTGGCGGAGCGCTCGATCTGCGCGGCCGGCAGGTTGGCCGTTGCGCGCGTGCCTTCAAGCAGCCCTGGCGCCACGCAGTTGACGAGGATGTCCGGCGCCAGCGCCACCGACATGCATCGGGTGAGGTGAATCAATCCTGCCTTCGACACCGCGTAGGCGATCGATGATCCCTGCGGCCCAAGCCCCGCCACCGACGAAATGTTGACGATCCGGCCCTGCCCCTGCCGCTTCATCACGGGCGCCACGGCCTTGATGCAATGCATCGGCCCCGTCAGATTGATATCGATAATCTTCGTCCACTCCTCGATCGTCAGGCCATCGAGGTCTTGGAACGGGATGGCCTTGTTGTAGGCCGCGTCGTTGATGAAGATGTCGAGCCGCCCGAAATGCTTGGCAACATCACCGACCAGACGCTGCACCTGGTCGGGCTTCGAGACGTCGCAGCCAAACGGCGCCGCATTGATCTGGTGCTGCTGGCGAAGTGCCTGCGCCACGTCCTTGGACTGATCGGCACTCTTCGCGTACACAACGGCGACATTGACGCCAGCCGCCGCCAGCGCGTGACAGATGCGCTGGCCCAGCCCTCCGTTGCCGCCGGTCACGACAGCCACCGTGCCCTTCAACTCCATGCGACGTTCCTCCACCGATTGTTTGTTCGTCAGCGATCGCTCACGCGGCTGCACTCTGCTGGGCGATAGCCCGCTTTACCGCCGGCCGCTCGGACATGCGCTTGTTGTGCTCCATGACGCGCGGAAGCTTGGTGAGATCCACGCCGTCACCCGCAAGCCAGCCCGACACCGTGAATAGATACGGGTCGCAGATCGTGTACGTCTCGCCCATCACCCACGGCCCGGCAAGCATGCCGTCCTCGATCAAGGCATAGGCGTCGCCCACCGACTGCGGCACTTTCTTCTGCATGGCCTCGATCGCGGCAGGATCGTCGGCCCAGCGATAGGCGCGCCGGCGGTGCGCATGCGCCACGTGTACGGTCGAGCAGAGATAGCTGGTAAAAGCCTGAACGCGCGCAAACGCGAATGGGTCGTTCACCGGCGCCAGCTTCGCTGCGGGAAAACTTTGCGCCACGTAGGCAAGGATCGCGGGATTTTCAGTGATTATGCCCTGATCCGTGACCAGCGCCGGAACGCGTCCCTTGGGATTGACATTCAGGTATGCCGGCTTGCGCTGCTCGTCCTGCGCAAAATTGAGACGCACGGCCTCGTATGTGGCGCCGGCCTCCTCGAGCGCGATGTGTGCGGCCAGCGCACAGCTCCCGGGGGAGAAGTACAGCTTCAGCATTCGGCGCTCCTGATAACTGTTAACGGCCTCGCGCTTTGGCGCGAGTCCAGCTTTTCCTATCTTGCTCAGTACGTCTTGGCCGCCGCAACAGGCGCACCACCCTTGACCTCCTTTACCGCCTGCGCGGCGGCAGTCGCCATCAGCCGTGCATCATTGAGAATGGTCGCGAGCTGATAGCCTTGCCCAAAGCGGCGCAGCGCGGTCTTGGAGCCGTCGCAGTGGACGCCCGCGATCAGTCCCTTGGCCCGCACCTTCTTGGCGATCAGCTCGATGAGCGACACCACCTCTGCATCGGATGGGTCGAGCGTCGGCGGCTTGCCGAGGCTCATCGACAGGTCGGACGGACCGACGTAGACGCCGTCGATGCCCTTCACGCTCAGAATCGCATCCAAATTCTCGACGCCTTTGCGCGTTTCGATCATGGCCAGCAGGATGACCTCCTCGTTGGCGCCCTGCCAGTAGTCGGCGCCACCGTACTGCACGGCCCGGTTGGGACCCATGGACCGCGTGCCGAGCGGCGGATAGCGGCAGAAATTGACGAACTGCTCGGCCTCTTCCTTCGTGTTGATCATCGGGCAGATCAGCCCGTAGGCGCCGGCGTCGAGCAATTTCATCATGATGGCCGCGTCGTTCCACGGCACGCGCGCCATCGGCACCGCGCTGGTCGTCGAGATGGCTTGCAGCATCGTTACCGCGGTCTGGAAATCGACCGGCCCATGCTGCAGATCGATGGTCACCGCGTCCCAGCCCTGATGCGCCATCACCTCGGCCGAGTAGGAATTCGGGATGGCCAGCCATCCGTTCACGATCGTGCCGCCGTCGGCCACGATTTTACGCAGCGTGTTCTTTCGCATGGGGGTCACTCTCCCAGGGTGTTTATTCTGGAGACCCTAGAGCAGGATCGTTTCGGATGGAATCACTTTGCCCCACACGAAGCGCCTCGGCCGAAACGTGAATCCTGCTCTACGTCATATGTGTAGAGTGCGATTCACGCTTCTCACGGAAGCCGGATGTGCTTCCATGAGAAACGATCGCACTCTAGGAGTAGGCGGTCGCGGGCCTGCTTGCCACAGCTTTCTTCGGCTCCGGCACTGTCGTTGCCGTTCGGAATGTCGGGTTACGCGGTGCGCTCGCTTCCGAAAAACGCAAAGACGATGCTTTGCAGAATGGCCAGAACGACTCGCATCACAATGGTGAAGAACATGAACACGAGCTGCTTTTCCTCGAGCAGCAGCCGCACCCACACATTGTATTTGGGCGGCAGATTGGTGGCGACGATGTAGCCCTTGGCGCTGGTTGCAACGTTGATGATCTGGTCCAATGTCTCGGGATAATGAATGCCGACGAACGCCAGCGCCATCGCCCCGAGGATGAGCGAGATGATGATGTTGCCCGTGGACAAGACAATGCGTTGCATCATGGTGTGCGCCCTACCCTTACCCGTTCCCATGATGGGCATTATGCCCGAAACATGGCGCGTGTGAGACAGGTATTGAGCGTCGGCAACGCGAAAGCCCTCTAACCCAACTTAGCCACGATATACAAGTGCGGTGGCTGGCGATCCCGATTGAACATCGCCAATACTCGCTTTGCGCATGCTCTGACGACTCGGAGCGGCAAACGATAGATGCGTCGGTGAGCGGCGGGTGAAAATGCAAAGTCGGTGATGCCCATTTCGATGCTTTTGTAGCCCTGCGCACTAAGGGCCAGAGCAAGGGAGTCTTTGGTCCACGAACGCACATGCTGCCAGCGGTGAAACAATCGCCCACTTTCCGGACTAGCAACCATGCTACGGCTGAGATCCTCGGAATTCGGCGTCGTGACGATGAGCAGGCCGCCCGGCACGAGCAGGCTCTTAATGTTGGCGAGACAGGTGTTCAGCTCGGCATCATAAAGGTGCTCTACCACTTCCATCAGGAACACCGCATCGAAACGCTCGCCCTGCGCTGCAGCCTTGTCGACCTCCCAGGCCCCCAAAAAGCCGGGTTGCGATTTGAATTTTCTGTTCAGCGCTGCCACCGCTGGTTGTCCAAACTCAACGGCTCCGCAGCGATAACCGCTCGCCAACAAGTCTTCGATCAGAAAGCCGGTCCCTGCTCCATAGTCCGCAATTCTCTGCAGGCCCGCCAAGTGATGACGCACGTGACGAACGACTGCCATACCGACTTGAAAGCCGAAGTAATTTTCCGGGGTCTTCGCCTCGTGCGCCCAAAAGCGCGCCACCATTTCAGGCGTCCAGATCAGCTCTTCTGAATCCGACATATCGCAACGCTTCCTAAAGTCGTGCGGGCGGCACGGTCGGCCGCCCTTTGATCAGGAGACCGCCGCCATCGGGCAGAGTCACCACCTGCTCTGCCTTTCCTGAAAAGACCTCCTGCGCCGCACGCGTCGCACCAGGGCAAGTCGTAAATCCGTAGTCGTCCAACAGGATGATGCCTCCGTCGCTCATGCGGGGATAAAAGAACTGAAGGCTCTCGCGCGTCGGCTCATAAAGATCGACGTCCACATGCACGAAGGCAAACTTGCGGACAGCCACGTCGGAAAACCGTTCCGGTATCCACCCCTTCAAAACCGTGAAGTCGCGACAACCCTGGAGGTATGTGCCGACAGTTGCCTCATTCTCTGACATGTCGCCGGCTTGCCAGTAATCGCCGTCACGTTGTCCCGGCGCCGACAAACCCTCGAAGGAGTCGAACATAAAATGATGCCGCGGGGTTCGCGCCGTCTCGTTCGCTTTCAGGATGAGATAGGATCCTGCACCTCGGAAGACCCCACACTCCGCTGTGTCGCCCGGCACATCCGCGACCAGCCGCAGCACCTGATGCATGAACCATCGGCGATCCCAGTTCTGTCCGCGCTCTTCACCGAACCGCGCCATATACGCATTGAATTGGGCGTCCTGCCACCATTCCAACTGCGGAAACTTGAATCGATAGGACGGTACGAGAAAACGGGCGAGCCGGACGAGAAGGGCAAAGCGTGCCGGCTCGCCTCGGTTCCAGGTTGCAATTTTGAGGCGGCGCGCAAAACCAGCCATCAGGTCCTTCCCCACGCAGTTGGTATGTCCGCCTAGAGCCCAAGCGCCGTACTTGCAAGCCCTGTCCTCCAGCGTAAGCGCCATGCCAGAAAAATCTGTAGCATAACGAGGCTCGATGCGCTGGCGAGCGCGGCCCCCGCCGCTTCCAGCCTAGGGATCAAGATGAGGCAGAGCGCTAGATTTATGACAAATCCACCAGCCAGCCCCGCAACTGTGTCGCGCGCGTACGGCGTCATATTCAGAACGTGCAGGCTCGCGCCTGCCGCCACGCCGGCAAGCTGCCCCAATGCCAGTATCGCCAGCGCAACCCAGCCGGGGCCATAGGCCGGGCCGAACGCCCACACCAGAATTCGCTCGCCTGCCAGCACGAGTGCCAGCGTCGGCAGCGCCACGACCGCCAGCATCCCGCGCGCTCCGACGACCAGCATTTGCTGCAACTCGGCCATCCTGCCTTCAGCGTAAAGCCTGGCAATGCGGGGTTGCATGGCGACCTGCATGACTGCGACCGCTGCCGCAAGAATGAAGGCGGGCTGCCAAGCCACGCGATAGATGCCGACGTGGTTTTGATCGGTGAGCGCGCCAAGCGATAGTACGTCGACGTTGGCGTTCAGCGTCTGGAATCCGGCGACGACCGTCAAAGGTAGAATTCCTGCAAACACCGGCGCCGAATCCGTAGCGGTTTTTTTGGCCAACGCTCCGGCCCTCCCCGGCCAACGCCGGTGCAGCCAGATGCTAGCGGCTACCAGCGTCGCCGCGGCGGCCATGGCATGCAGCGCCATGGCTATGGATGCCGTTGGAGCGACGCCTGCAGCCGCCATGCTTGCCAGCAGAAGCACGAGAAATAGCGAGGGCCTGACGACAAGGTCGGGCAGGAGGCCTGCCGTTGCGTAACCTAGCCCACGCAACGCGCTCGACTGCATGAGCGTCACGGACAGCAGTGGCAGCATTGCTGCCGCCACCAGCGTTACTCCCATCTGCAGAGGCGACGACGAGAAAAGCCGTACAGCCAGCAGCAACAGCCCACATGCGACGACGGAGATTGCGACGCACGCGAGCAACGACATGCGCAAGATGCCGTTTGCCTGCGCTATCCGGCCGGCTGCGATGTTGATGGCGACATCCCGCACGAGCAGCGTGCCGAGGCCTGCGAACAGAACCATGAACGTCGTCGTGACAATCGATAGTGCGAGACTGTAGGCGCCGTAGCCCTGTGGTCCCAGCGTCCGGCTGAGAAGGATCGTGTTCAGAAGCGAGACGCTCATGCCCGCGGCGACCACGGCCAAGCCACCAAGCGCGCTGGCCGCAAATCCGCGGCTTTCGCCGATAAACCCAAGCCCGGCCAGCAGCCGCTCAAAGCGCCCCGCGAGCCAACTCACCGCGCGGCAAAGCCAATCCCAGGCCTCTCCTCACACATCCAGATTGGCCACATTAAGCGCGTTGTCCTGAATGAACTCCCGGCGCGGCTCTACCACGTCGCCCATAAGCTTGGAGAAGATCTCGTCGGCCTCACCAAGGTCGCCGAGCTTGACCTGCAGCAGCGTACGCACGTCGCGGTTGAGCGTCGTCTCCCAGAGCTGATCGGGATTCATCTCACCCAGCCCCTTGTAGCGCTGCAGCGACAGCCCCTTGCGCCCGGCCGCAAACACCGCATCGAGCAGCGTCTTCGGGCCGAAAACCCGCGTCTCGCCCTCCTTGCGCTTCAGCGCCCCGGGCGAGCCGTAGATCTCGCGCAAGTGGGCGTTGCGCTCGTTGAGGCGACGCGCCTCCAGAGAGCCCAGCAATGCTCGATCGAGCATCTGAACCTCCGTCACGCCACGCACTTCGCGCTTGAACGCGAAGCCATCGTTGCCGAAGCGGCCCTGCCATCCGCGCTCGGTCTCCTCCGAGATCGTGTCCAAACGCGTCGCGACCTCCGCAGCCACACCGTTGGCACGGTCCGCCGACAACAGCAGGCTCGGCTCGAACGCACCCCCGATCGCCGCCTGCTCCACCACGAACCGGGCGTAGCGCGAATGCAGGTCGTCCATGACTTTGAAGATGCCGCGCGCCTGCTCGACGACATCACGCAGATCCTTGCCGGCCCGCACCTCGCCATTGCCGAGTGCCAGCGTGCAGCCTTCAAGCCCGGCATCGATCAGGAAGTCGTCGAGTGCACGCTGATCCTTGAGGTAGGTTTCCGCTTTGCCCTTTGCCACCTTGTAGAGCGGCGGCTGGGCGATATAGAGATGCCCTTTCTCCACCAGCTCGGGCATCTGGCGATAGAAGAACGTCAACAGCAGCGTGCGGATGTGGGCACCGTCCACGTCAGCGTCCGTCATGATAATGATTTTGTGGTAGCGCAGCTTCGACAGGTTGAAGTCATCGCGCCCGATGCCGGTGCCCAGCGCCGTGATCAGCGTTCCGATCTCCTGGCTCGATAGCATCTTGTCGAAGCGCGCGCGCTCCACGTTGAGGATCTTGCCGCGGAGCGGCAGCACCGCCTGGAACTCGCGGTTGCGACCCTGCTTTGCTGAGCCGCCGGCCGAGTCGCCTTCGACGATGAACATCTCCGTGTTGGCCGGATCGCGGTCCTGGCATTCGGCGAGCTTGCCCGGAAGCGAGTTGATGTCGAGCGCACCTTTCCGCCGCGTCAGCTCGCGCGCCTTGCGCGCCGCCTCGCGTGCCAATGCCGCCTCGACGATCTTGCCGACGATGATGCGGCCTTCCTTGGGATGCTCCTCGAACCAGGCGGCAAGCTGATCCCCGACAATGCTCTCGACGACAGGCTTCACTTCGGAGGAAACCAGCTTGTCCTTTGTCTGGCTGGAGAACTTGGGATCGGGTACTTTCACGGACAGTACGCAGGTAAGCCCTTCACGGGCATCGTCCCCCGACAGCGCCACCTTCTCCTTCTTGGCAATCCCCGACTCCTCGGCATACTTATTGATCACGCGTGTCAGCGCGCCACGGAATCCGGCGAGGTGCGTGCCGCCGTCGCGCTGCGGAATGTTATTGGTGAAGCACAGCACATGCTCGTGGTAGCTGTCGTTCCACCACAACGCCACTTCGAGACTAACGCCGTCGCGCTCGCCGCGCAGCATGACGGGCTCGGAAAACAATCCGACCTTCGACCGATCCAGATACCGCACGAACGCGGCCACGCCGCCTTCGTAGCTCATCTCCTCGATCTTGACGTCCGCATGCCGCTCGTCGCGCAGAACGATGCGCGCCCCGGAATTCAGGAACGCGAGTTCGCGCAGCCGGTGCTCCAGCGTTGCGTAATCGAAGTCCGTCATCGTGAAGGTATTCGGACTAGGCAGGAATGACACCTCGGTGCCCGTGCGTTCGCCCGCGTCGCCGGCAACCTGCAGCGGAGCCACGGCTACGCCGTCGCGGAACTCGATGAAATGCTCCTTCCCCTGCCGCCAGATGCGCGCCTTGAGCCATGTCGACAGCGCATTGACGACGGATACGCCCACGCCGTGGAGGCCGCCCGAGACCTTGTAGGAGTTCTGGTCGAACTTGCCGCCCGCGTGCAGTTCGGTGAAGACGATCTCCGCCGCTGACCTTTTGGGCTCGTTATCGTCGTCGGCCTTGATGCCGGTCGGAATTCCACGGCCGTTGTCGCTCACCACCACGGAGCCGTCCGCAACCAGCGTCACCACGCATTCGGAAGCATAGCCCGCGAGGATCTCATCGATGCCATTATCGACGACCTCGTACACCATGTGGTGCAGGCCGGAGCCGTCGTCCGTATCGCCAATGTACATGCCAGGACGCTTCCGCACCGCGTCGAGGCCCTTCAGCATCTTGATGGAGTCGGCGCCATAATCTTCTGCGCCGCCGTTCTTTCTGACCGGCAACCCGCTCATGTCTGTAATGTCCTGAAACCGCACCTTTTGAGTTCGTTTTGTTGTAGCACAAAGAGCCGGCGAACGCCCTCAAAATCGTACATATTCGCAGGCTTTCAGCGGCACATTTCCCCGTTTCCAATCAACTATTTAGATCAACTCCAGGCGCCGCGACCGCAGGATCAGACCGCGCCCAGCACAGGCTCGGCCAGCCGAATGAATTGAGCGTCGTTCGCCAAGCCATCGAAAGCCGATTCGTCCGTACCCGTCATCCAGGCCTGCGAGCCAAGCTGAACGATCTCCGCATAGAGTGCATCGCGCCGCGTTTTGTCGAGATGCGCAGCCACCTCGTCGAGCAGCAGGATCGGCGCGAAGCCATCGCGCCGCCGCTTTTCGAGCTCCGCATGCGCCAGCACCAAGCCAATCAGGAGCGCCTTCTGCTCCCCCGTGGAGCAGACGTGCGCCGGCATCGCCTTGGGCCCGTGCGTAACCACCAGATCGCTGCGATGCGGCCCTTCGAGCGCGCGCCCCGCAGCGCGGTCGCGCTCACGCCCCGCCCGCAGTGCATGCACGTAGCCATCCTCCACGTCAACGGCAGGCAAATGCACAAGATCCTGCTCCAGCGTGCCCTCCAGCCGCAGGTGCGCCCAAGGAAACGGAGAGTGGGCCGTCCGCGCGCGGCGCTCGGAAATCATCGTCTCCAAACCGTTGACGGCTTCTGCCCGCGCTGCGGCAATGGCAACGCCAGCCTCGGCCATGATCATCTCGAGCCCGTCGAACCGCACACTATCGCGCACGCCCTCATCGAGCAGGCGATTGCGCTGCCGCATGGCGCGCTCGAAGTGTCCAACGCGCGCGCGGTAGCTCGGATCGAACGAGACCACGAGCCGATCAAGAAACCGTCGCCGATCCGATGCCGGCCCGCGGAACAGCCCATCCATGGACGGCGTAACCCAGAGCATCTCGACGCGCTCGGCCAGTGCGCCTGCACCTGATTGCGTTTCGCCGTTGATGCGCACGACGCGTCCCGCGCGATCACCCGTCTCCGCCGTCAGGCCGGTCCCTATCGATACGATGTCGTCCGCCGTGCGCATCGTCGCCGCCACGGCCCAGACGCCGGCTCCGCCGGCCTTGGCCATCTCGCCATACAGCGACCGCCGCAACCCCTGGCCCGGTGCCAGCAGCGAAATTGCTTCAAGAATGTTGGTCTTGCCAGCGCCGTTGGGTCCTGTCAGCACCACGGACCGCACATCGAGCGCGAGGGTCAGACTGCCGTGGTTGCGGAAGTTGGTAAGCGCCAGCCGTTCAATCCACATTCGCTCACACCCGCCGCCTGCTGCCGGACGGCGCTAGACACGCATCGGCATCAGGACGTAGAGGGCGCTTTCGTCACCTCCGTCCTTGACCATGGTCGGGGAGCCTGCATCGGCGAGCAGGAACTGCATCTGGTCGCCTTCGATCTGTCCGGAGATGTCCAGCAGATAGCGCGCATTGAACCCAATCTCGAGCGGCGATGCGCTGTAATCGATCGGCAGTTCCTCAGTGGCGCTGCCGCCTTCCGGGTTCGTCACCGACAACACCAGCTTGTCGGAGGCGATGATCAGCTTCACGGCGCGTCCACGCTCGCTGGCAATGGTGGACACCCGATCAACCGCGCCCATGAACTGCGCATTGGACACGGCCATGGACTTGTCGTTGGACTGCGGGATGACGCGCCCATAATCGGGGAACGTACCGTCGATCAGCTTCGACGTCAGCGTGATCGGCCCGATCTCGAACCTCACCTTGGAGCCCGAAACGCCCACCTTAACGGCGGCTGTGCTGCCTTCGACGAGCCGGTGTATCTCGTGCACGGTCTTGCGCGGGATGATGATGCCCGCCATTCCATCGGCACCTTTGGGCCGGTCGAGCTCGACCTGAGCCAGGCGGTGGCCGTCCGTCGCCACCGCGCGCAGCGTATTCTGCTTGCCGCGCTGCGCGGTATGCAGATAGACGCCGTTGAGGTAGTAGCGCGTCTCTTCGGTAGAGATCGCAAAACGCGTCTTCTCGATCAGCTTCTTCAGGTCGCCCGCATCAATCTCGAACGTGTGGGTCATCTCTCCCGCGGCAAGATCGGGAAAGTCGTCCGCTGCCAGCGTTTGCAGCGAAAAGCGCGAGTGCCCGGCCGTTACAGTCAATCGCTCGCGCTCTGCATCGCGCGTGATCTCGATTTCACTGCCGTCCGGCAGCTTGCGCACGATGTCATGCAGCACGTGCGCGGGAACCGTCACCGCGCCAGTCACCGAGGCGTCGGCCGGAACCTGCTCGATCACCTCGCGTTCGAGATCGGTTGCCTTCAGCTCCAGCCCGCCATTCCTCGCCTTGAGCAGGACATTCGAGAGAATCGGGATCGTCGTGCGGCGCTCGACGACGCTGGTGACGTGGCCCAGAGCCCGCAAGAGCTCGCTTCGTTCAATGACCAGCTTCATGTACCAGCGCCTCGGTTCTGTCGCATGCCGTGATGCAGGCGGTTCGGGCAGGTCGCCCGCGTCAGAAACCTCATGAGGTCAACGCTAGAACCACCGGTTATCTCGGAGAATCGTTGTTGTTCGAACTTGGCCCGGAAACGCCCATTTTGCAAGGGGTCGTCGGGCCTCAGAGGCATGTGACATAGGTTGCGGCAAGGCAGCAGACCGGCCTGTCCAATCTGCTGCCTGCTCGAAAAGCCAGCACGGCGATCTTAGGTGCTGAGCTGCTTCTTCAGGTCCTCGATCTCGTCCTTCAGGCGCGTATTGCCGTTGAGCTCGCCATCGATCTTGCGGATCGCATGCAGGACCGTCGTATGGTCGCGGTTGCCGAAACGGCGTCCGATCTCCGGCAGCGACCGCGACGTGAGCTGCTTTGCCAGATACATGCCGATCTGGCGCGGCCACACCACCGATCGGTGCCGGCGTTGCGAAAGGATGTCCCCCTTCGACACGCCGTAGTGGCGCGAGATGATCCTCAGAATATCCTCGATCTTGATGCGCCGGGGCTCGATGCCGTGCACGAGATCGCGGATCGCCGTCTCGACGATGTCGAGGGTGATCGGCGTGCGCATGTACTGCCAGATCGCGTAAAGGCGCGTCACCACACCTTCGAGCTCGCGGCCGCTCTCGGTGAGGCGTTCCGCCAGCAATGCGATCGCCTCCTGCGGGATCTCGAAGGACGCATCCATCGCGCGCTTTTCCTGTGCGCGCCGCTGCAGGATCTTGAGCCGCAGATCGTAATCGAGAACGCCGAGCTCCGTGACGAGCCCGCGCTGCAGCCGCGACCGCATGCGGTCGTTGAGCCGTGCAAGCTGCCCCGGCGCCCGTGCCGACGCCACCACCAGCTGCCGCCCCCCGTCCAGCAGCGTATTGATGATGTGGTCGAACTCAAGTTCCGTCTTCTCGCCCTGCATGAACTCGAGGTCGTCGATCAGCAGCATATCGATCGAGCGGAAGCGATCCTTGAAGGCCATCGCATCCTGCGATTTGAGCGCCTCCACGAACTGGAAGCGGAACCGCTCGGCTGTCAGGTACAGCACCTTGGCCTGCGGCGTGCGGCGGCTGACCTCCCAGGCGATCGCGTGCAGGAGATGCGTCTTGCCATGGCCGACTGCGGAATGGATGTAGAGCGGATTGAAGCCACGCTCGTCTGCGAACACCGTGTCGGCAACTTGCGTCGCACCGGCGTGCGCCATGCGATTGGAGGCGCCGACGACGAAGCTGTCGAACGTGTAGCGTGGATCCAGCGGCGAACCTTCGAGCCCGTTGACCTGCAAGCGGCCGCCAAAAGGCTGCGGCTGAGCCGGCAAACGCCCCGTCGGCATGGGCCGGCGCGCATCGCCCGCCCCGCGTTGCGCGTCCGTGTTCAGCGCCCTCTCATCTGCGTGCGCCATGCTGGCCGCGAGCGGTGCCGGGCGCATATTGCCCGAGCCGGCCGGTTGCCGTTGAATGATATCCACCCGTTCAACGCCTGCGAACTCGATCGCGCAGCAAGACAACAGCGCGTCGGCGTAGTGCGTTTGAATCCAGGTCTTGAGGAACTTGACCGGCACGGACGCCTTGAGCGTGCGGCCGTCGAAACTTTGAAACTCGAGAGAGTGGAACCAGCTCGAAAAAACGTCCTCGCCCAGGCGGGCTTTCAGCGTCGCGCGTACCCGCTGCCCTTTCCCGCTCAGATCTGCAACTGGGCTCTTTTCGCTGCGCTCCGCGCGCTCCTCCGCTTCGTGCTCCAGAATCCCCGCATCGCTTGCTTCAAAATCTTTCCTGTCGACCATGTCGCCTGACCCCCGCACTAAAGCTCTGACCTCATTTGCCCAATTGCCGCCCCTCTCACGGAACGGCCGCACCACATCAGCCTCATCGTCCCTCGTTTACGCCGCCTTCTAACTTTGCCTCCAAGGTAAGCCTGCCGCCTTCCACCCCGCGTCGCGGCCGCGCTGGTGGCTGTTATCGAGAGGTCCCTCAAACCCCTCGGCAACGTTGTGGCACTTCTTGTAGTCCGCCCCGGCGGCGGCATTCGCCGCGTGCCGGCTTCGCGCGCCCGACCGACAGATGAAGAACAGCTCCGTGTTGCGATCAGCGCCAAGCTCATCGAGCTTCGCCCTCAGCTGATCCACAAACGCCGCGTTCATGCTGCCATCAGGAAACGATTGCCATTCGATCAGCACCGGATTCCGGCCCAGCGTCGAAAGGTCCGGGGTCCCCACGAAATTCCACTCTGCTCGAGTCCGCACATCGATCAGAACGGCTTTCGGGTCTGCAGTGAGACGCGCCCACACGTGGTCGACTGACACATCGTCCACTGCTTGATTGACGGGCGACGACACTAGCTCTCTCCCAACAAACCGAATCGCAACTAAGCTTGGAGGCCTTCGTCCGCTGAATCGCAAACCATGACGCACAACAATAGAAGATCGAGTCCCGGCCGGAAAAACCGAGCAACTCGCTTACGCAATACTAGGGTGACACTGTTACCCGGCCGCCTAAACACGGATCGGCGGGAAACTACGCAATCTAAACAACAGATCTACTCAACACGATGCCTGTTGTTAACCCCATTTTAACTCATGCGAGCGGCACGGCAAGCGTAACGTTCGGTTCGGCGACGCCGGGGGGGCCATTCGGCTCGGATGACGAAGTGCGCTGACATCTCGGCCCCCATCTCATACGTCGAAGCAAACGTCTTGAATCCTCACGGTGAATCACGCGCACCCGTCAGCACATCGGTGGGCACAAGCCCAGTAGCCGTGAACCCAGTTTATGGTTGTGCTGCCGAAGGTCGGGTCCGTAGGCCCAGATGACCGCTCCAGACATCGGCGGGATTCTTGAGGCGAGCTAAGCTCTTAGCAAGACTCGCCTAAATGGCGCGATGTCGCGCGTGTGTCACAATAGTCACGATGACGTCGGAGTCATAAAACGGGGACTTTGGAGGCTCCCCCACAGCCTAAGCTGTCATCGCTCTGACACGTGCCGTCAACCGGGAAACCTTCCGTGAGGCGGTACGCTTGTGGATGATGCCCTTCTGCGCCGTACGCATCAGCACAGGCTCGCAAGCCTTCAGCGCCACTTCGGCCGCAGCCTTGTCGCCGCCTGAGATTGCCTCTTCCACGCCGCGCACCGTCGTTTTGAGGCGCGAATGGCGAGACTGGTTGACCTTGGTGCGCTTGATCGCTTGGCGCGCTGCTTTCTTGGCCGATGAAGTATTGGCCATCCCTGGCATCCTTTCCGGTATGAAACTTTGGACTTTGTTGGCCCCTGTTGGGGGCCCAAACCTTCAAACACAGGCGCCGCCCGAGGGGTGAACCCAGGGCGGCTGGTTTTGGGGTTTCGTATATCGGCCGCACCCCCGGCGGTCAACCAACCCCTTATGGCCAGCTCCGCACAACCCTACGCAACGGTCGCGGTACCGCGCCGGATCAATTGGCTTCGGCACCTGCGACGAACTAATGTTCGGCCAGGATTCGGGGGCGTCGACAACGGGGATCTAGGATGGGGTCGATATTTGGGTGGTCGCTCGGCATTGGCGCGAGCGTTGCTGCACTGGTGATTGTTGCGGCGCTCAAACTTCAGAATACCAACCTTGCCTACGTGCACATGGCCATCGCAGCCGCGGTCAGCATCGGCATGACGCTCGCCGCCATTCGCGAGCTGCGGCGACCCGCAGCCGCCGTCAACTTGGAGCTGCCGGCCAGCGTTGGAGCGCGCTACCTGGGTCTGATTTGGACCTGGGGCGCCCTGGCTCTCATCCTTACCTACGCGTTCGTACTGCAATGGCGCGAGTGGTGGCATTTTTCGCTCGTGTTCATCACCCTTGCCGGCGTCTGCCTTTTTCTCTCGGCGACGTTGCGTAAGGATGCCGAGACCGGCGCCGACGATGACACCATGGTCAAGCTCGCCCGCATCTTGATCAGGATCCATTTCGGCGCGGCCATCATTACCGTGATCGGCCTGATCATCGACGGAAAGATGGTTCGCTTTCTCGTCCCGCGTCACCAGGACTGGGCCGCCCAGAACATCTTCTTCTTCGGCGCCATCGCCCTCGGCATCATAAGCTGGCATGCGCTTCGCGCCATGAGGGCAGTGCAGCCGGCAAAGAGCTGATCACCGCATGTCGCTGCAACGGTTCATGCCCTGGCTGATCACGCTGCTCGTGGTCACCGTTCTGGCCATGATGATCGCAGCACGCGCCGGGCTGTCATCGACGACGACCGCGTTTGGTGCAGTCTTTGCTGTCGCCGTCGTCGCAGCATCCTGGCGCATCAACGTCGGGCATTGGGCAGCCGCGTCTCCGGCACGCGGCACAACCTCTCTCGAACCGCTCCACGCCGCGCGGCGCAACGCCCGGCTGACGGGTCTCACCTACGCCTGGTCCGCCCTCGGCATGTTGGGGCTCTATACGACGCCGCTCACCGGCCTCAAATGGCAGCACGGCTGGCAGTATGCGACGGCGTTCGGGCTACTGAGCGTCTTGGCGCTGGCCTACACGCACCTTTCCGGCACTTGCGACGCGGCGAGGCGCGAACGTTTGCAGAAGCTTGCCGGCCCGCTCGCCGCGCTGCAGGCGACCATCGCCGCCGCCGGCCTCGCCTTCCTCGTCATGTCGGGGACATTGCAGTCCAAGCGTGCGGATTGGGCCGCAAACATTATCTTTCTCTACGCCGCGCTGGCGATCATGATCCTCTGCGCCGTGGCACTCCGCACCCATATCCGCCTGACGCGAGACAGCGGCTGAGGCGAGCCCTAGCTGTTCTTGAACACCGCGGGACGCTTCTCGACGAACGCCGCCATGCCTTCTTTCTGATCATCGGTCGAAAACATGGCGTGAAACACGCGCCGCTCGAAGCGGATACCCTCGCCGAGCGTTGTCTCGAACGAGCGGTTGATGGACTCCTTCGTCATCATCGTCGCCGTCAGCGACATGGACGCAATCGTGTCCGCCGCCTTCAACGCCTCTTCAAGCAGCTTGTCGGCAGCCACGACGCGCGAAACGAGGCCGCACCGCTCCGCCTCCCCCGCATCCATCATGCGGCCCGTGAGGCACAGATCCATCGCCTTCGCCTTGCCGACGAAGCGCGCCAGCCGCTGCGTGCCGCCCGCGCCCGGCATGACCCCGAGCTTGATCTCCGGTTGCCCGAACTTGGCCGTATCGGCGGCAATGATGAAATCGCACATCATGGCCAGCTCGCAACCACCACCGAGCGCAAATCCCGCCACGGCTGCGATCACCGGCTTGCGGCTGCGCGACACCCGGTCCCACGAGCCGATGAAGTCTTCCTTGTAGGCTTGCATATAGGTCTTGGTCTGCATCTCCTTGATGTCAGCGCCGGCCGCGAACGCCTTGGCGCTTCCGGTGATGACGATGCAGCCGATGGCATCGTCCGCTTCGAACGCATCGAGAGCCTGCGACATCTCCGCGATCAGCGCACCATTGAGAGCATTGAGCGCGTTGGGCCTGTTGAGCGTGACGAGCCCGACCTTGCCTTTCGTCTCCACCAGGATGTTGCTGTAAGCCATCGGCATACCTCTCTCATATCCGCTCATCGCTGACACACGGGGCAATAGAACGTCGACCGTCCACCCTGCGTTTTGCGGCGCACCTTGCCCCGGCAGCGGGGCGTCATGCAAGGCTCGCCTTCGCGCCCGTAGACGGCAAAGCGGTGCTGAAAGTAGCCGAGCGATCCGTCTGTCTGCTTGTAATCGCGCAGCGTCGAGCCGCCGGCCTCGATCGCCTCCTCGAGCACCGCGCGAATGGTCGCGATCAGCCGCTCCGCCTCCGGTTTCGGCTTCCCCGTTTTCGTTGCAAGCCGATGCGCCGGCTTGTCCGGGCTCAGATGCGCGCGATACAGCGCCTCGCAGACGTAGATGTTCCCGAGCCCCGCCACGATGCGCTGGTCCATCAGGTATGCTTTGAGATCCACCTTCTTGCTGAAAGCCTTGGCCGCGAGATACTCCGGCGTCAGCCCGTCGCCCAGCGGTTCCACGCCGAGCCCGCGGAAATGCGGATGCAGAAGCAGCTCCGCCTCCGGCATCAGCGTCATGTAGCCGAAACGTCGCGCATCGTTGTAGGTAACCGTCGCGCCGCCCGTCATCGTGAACACCACATGGTCGTGCGTCGGATCGGCGCCGTGCTCGTACGTGAATTCGCCGAGCTGTCGGCCGTTGGCGCCGCCCGGCGCCGAAATCGTGAAGCGGCCGGTCATGCCCAGGTGCATTGTCAGCACCTCGCCACTATCGAGATGTGCCAGAATATACTTCGCGCGCCGTTCCAGCCGCTGCACCTTTGCGCCTTCGAGCCGTGCACTGAACCGCTCCGGCAGCGGAAACCGCAAGTCCGGCCGCCGCTGCACCACCTTGCTGAACCGCTTGCCCGACAGCACCGGCTCCAATCCGCGACGCACCGTCTCGACTTCGGGAAGCTCAGGCATGATCGCTCATGCTCGTTTGCGCGCTGCCAACAGCAGGAACGGCGGCCGCTCGCGCTCGGGCGCGAAGTCCGGGCGTTCCGCGACCTGTTCCAGCGTCGGCCCCCACTCCTCGACATGCGTGATGTCGAAGCCGCGGCGCACGAGCATGTTGAGGTACGTCGCCATGGTCCGATGCTGCTTGATGACGCCTTTCGCCAGCCAATCGGTCTTGCGCGGACCCTCTTCGAGATAACAGCTCACGGGCCATGTCTTGCGCCCGTCCGGGTCGGACGACCACGCCGCATGCGCCGGCGCCGTCATCATGGGATGCTCGACCGACACCACCAGCGCGCCGCCGCCTTTCAGCGCCTTATGCGCCTCGCGCACCAGCGCATCGAGCTTCTCCACGTAGTGCAACGCCAGCGAGCTATAGACAAGATTGAACGCCGCCTCGCGCAGGCTCAGTCCTTCCATATCCGCCTTGAAGTAGGTGATGACCGGCGCGCCGCCTTCCGCCCGGGCGCGCGCCAGCATGTTCTCCGACACGTCCATGCCGGTCACCTGCGCGGCCCCCGCCTCCTTGGCCCAGCGGCAGAACCAGCCGAAGCCGCAGCCCAGGTCGAGCACGTTCGCGCCGCGCACATCCGGCAGCAGCGCGCGCAGCACCGGCCATTCGGGCGCACCATCGAGTCCCTGCACGGAGCGCGGCAGGCGGCTGTAGCCCGCAAAGAACTCCGCATTGTCGTAGATGTTCTGCGCCATGGCAGCTTCTTAGACCGGGCCATCGCCCGATGGAAGCGATGTCGTGTCAGCAGCGTTCAACCCGCTCCGTGACTCCGCGAGTAACCGTTCACCGCCGCCGGCCGCCATCCCGCAAGGTCCTCCGCCCGCGGCCTATAGATCTCGATTTTCAACGGATAGCACCGCGCCGCGTCGCTGGAATGGCTCGACCCGCAATCGCCGCCCGGACACGCCGAAAGCCCCGCCAGCAGATCGATCTCTGCAAAGAACTCGATGAAATCACCCGGCCGCACCGGGCTCGCCTTCATGAAATACTGGTGCGTGTCGCGCGTGAAGCCCGTGCACATGAACACGTTCAGCACGTCGTGGATGTGCGGCTCGGCCTGCGCCAGCGGCATCTGCCGATGCGCCGCCAGCGCCCGCGTCAGGTTGGAATGGCAGCAGTGGTGATACTCCGCGCCCTTCAGCAGCACATTCGTATAAGGATCGCAGCGCGTGCCGATGACATCGTGGATGCCGCCGCCGTCCGCGTCCCAGCCATACCAGCCGAGCGTATCGTGCGTGATCGTCGCCATGGGCCGCAGGGCGGGCAGCGTGCTCCACAACCGGTCGCCCGTGCTGACATGCGTGCCGTGGAACGCGCGCGTCTTGCCGCTGAAGAACCGCTCACCGAGGTCGTGCGCATTCCACAGATTGAGATCGCCGACCTGCGGCCCGTACACGCTGACGATGCGGATCACATGCCCCGCCGGCACCTCCACCACCCGCGCCTCCCGCGGCGGCACGATCACCTCGCTGACCTTGGCCATGTTGGCGCGCGCCGTGCCGTAGAACGCCGCATCGTACGGAGGCAGCGTCTCCACGCCGTACACCACGACAGCCTTCGCAGCCCGGCGTTGGGCGGCGTCTGGTGGTGCGGGCATTTGATGTGCTCTGCTCATGGTGCATTCCCTCCGCATGAGGTCGCGCTTCTTCCCCCTCTCCCCGTCCTTCACGGGGAGAGGGTCGGGGTGAGGGGCAGCCGCAAACTCCGAGCCAGCCCCTGCCCCTCATCCTAACCTTCTCCCCGTAAGAACGGGGAGAAGGGACCGGGCCGAGCACGTGGCTCCTCTTACGATCATCTCAATGTCTGAGCTCGCTGCACCGCATCTGGGTACCGGCCTTCGCCGGTATGACGTTCCTTGTGAGGCCTGAGTTGCGGGCAAGGCTCCACACAACCCCCGCCGTCATCCCGGCGTCGAATGCGCGAAGCGCACGAGGAAAGCGGCCGGGACGCAGAAGCACACGCTAATCCTCGGCCGTTTCAGTCGCTGCAAGCACTGGCCCAAACCCCAAGTCGTAGGTCGCCTGACGCAGGATCACCCTGTTAATACATCGCACCTCAAGCAACCCCGCTTCAACGGGGCGACCGAAGATTGCAACGTTTCGTATGATCTTTTTGTCCTCGTGCGACCGAAACTGCACGATTCCACGGTGCGCCAAGCCCCAGGTTGCCTCGTAAGGAATCGATCCGCTTCTGACCATACTAAAATATGATGGGTAGATGATGCCGTCGAAATTTGCTTCGCATGCCGCCTTCGCTATCGAACGGCAAATCTCATAGGAATGCGGACCAGCGAGGAAAAGCATATTTACGGCGAGATCGAGACGTTCAAATTCACTGACATGCCGCCCGTCGTCAAGTATTTCGGCCAAGTCCAACAGACGTAGCGACCTCTTTGGAATGAGGGTTCCGACGTATATCTCCTCGTCAACGGTCGCCCGACATTCATGAATACAAATTTCGATGTCTTGGGAGGCATACAGCATCGGAAAACCGGGAGAATCTAGCCGGCCTGTGCCAGCGATCCTCAACGGCTGTCCATCATACTCGCTCGCATTGCTTGGCTTCTCTACTCTTGTTCTCATTCTGTAGAGGGTGTCGCTCGCCGTGAGCGTGACCACGGGATATTTCGCGAGTATTTGATCTATTACAGGTCCTCTCGTGTCGGGATCTTGAAGCTGAAGCAGGGGTTCAATTTGGCCCAGCATCCAAAATCGAGGCCCGTAGTAGAAGAACCCGATACCCAACGTGTTCGATATCAGCGTCGCGTCATTGTTTAGCGACCCCACAAAATCGACGTCTGTCGTCCGATACTGATTATATTCGACGACTGGCGCCCCTCCATAGTCAGTTCGAATTCGTGTCCCGTTCACAAAGAACTCGCGTGCCAGCGCACTGAGAGATTGCAGGTCAAGTTTTTTGCCGGTGCGCTTCTTACAATTGGGGCACCGAAAGGGGCTGGAGAAGCCGATGCGCTGCGCATGGAGGCGAAGGCCGTGATCGAGAAAGCAGTCAGAACACAGCACGACCCTTTCTATGACAAGCCCCCAAAATCTCATCGCCCCCTAATGCGCCTCCTCCCAATTTCCCGCCGCCTTTGCATCCACCTTCAGCGGCACCTTCAGCCTCAACGCCGGCTCCGGCGCCATTTCCATGACCTCGGCCACCACCTCGATGGTCCGAGCGACGTCCTTCTCCTTGGCCTCGAACACCAGCTCATCGTGCACCTGCAGCAGCATCCGCGTCGATGACAGGCCCGCCGCCTCCAGCGCGGCCGGCATGCGCACCATGGCGCGGCGCACGATGTCGGCAGCGCTGCCCTGGATCGGCGCGTTGATCGACGCGCGCTCCAGGAACGCCCGCATGGACGGATTGCGCGTGTTGATCTCGGGATAGTGCACGCGCCGGCCGAAGATGGTCTGCACGAAGCCGTTCTCGTGCGCGAACTTCTTGGTGCCGTCCATGTAGTCGCGGATGCCGGGGAAGCGCTGGAAGTAGGTCTGGATGTACTGCCCCGCCTCCTCGCGCGCGATGCCGAGCTGATTGGCGAGCCCGAACGCGGAGATGCCGTAGATGATGCCGAAGTTGATGGCCTTGGCGCGCCGGCGCACCTCGGGCGGCATGTCCTTCACCGGCACGTTGAACATTTCCGACGCCGTCATGGCGTGAATGTCGAGGCCGTCGTCGAACGCCTGCTTGAGCTGCGGAATGTCGGCGATGTGCGCCAGCACGCGTAGCTCGATCTGCGAGTAGTCCGCCGAGATCAGCTTGGCGCCCTTGTCCGCGATGAACGCCGTGCGGATGGCGCGGCCTTCCTTCGTGCGCACGGGGATGTTCTGCAGGTTGGGCTCGCTCGACGCGAGGCGCCCCGTCGGCGTCGCCGCCAGCGCGTAGCTGGTGTGGATGCGCCCCGTGTCCGCGTGGATGTAGGCCTGCAGCGCATCCGTATAGGTGGAGCGCAGCTTGGTGAGCTGGCGCCACTCCAGCATGGTGTTGATGAGGCGGCGCGCGTCGTCGGGCAGCTCCTCGTTGTTGGCGAGCTCATCGAGCAGGCCCGCGCGCGTCTCCCACTGGCCGGTCTTGGTCTTCTTGCCCCCGGGTAATTGCAACCGGTCAAATAGCAATTCTCCGAGCTGCTTGGGGCTGCCCAGATTGAACTTGTGCCCGACGAGGCCGTTGATCTCCTCCTCGAGCCGCGCCACGCCCTGCGCGAACTGGCTCGACAGCCGCGACAGCACGGACGGGTCGACCTTGATGCCCGTGCGCTCCATGACGGAGATCACGCCCAGCAGCGGCCGCTCCAGCGTCTCGTACACCGTCACCATGCGCTCGGCCGCGAGCCGCGGCTTCAGCATCATCCACAGCCGCAGCGTGACGTCGGCGTCCTCGGCCGCGTACTCCGTCGCCTTGTCGAACGGCACCTGGCCGAAGGTCTTGCCGGACTTCTTCGCGCCCGGCGCGAACGCCACCACCTGCTCGAACGTCATGCACGTGTGCTGCAGATGCTTCTCGGCCAGCGAATCCATGCCGTGCTGCCCGCGTCCGCCGTCGAGCGCGTAGGAAATCAGCATGGTGTCGTCGGTGTTGCGCGTCTCGATGCCGTAGCGCGAGAACATCGTCAGGTCGAACTTGATGTTGTGCCCGATCTTCAGGACCGACGGATCCTCCATCATGCCCTTCAGCGCGGCGATGGCATCGCGCACGGGAATCTGCTCCAGGCCCGCGTGCTCGCCGAAATCGAGCGCATCCGCCGCCGTGCGATGACCAAGCGGCACATAGCAGGCGACGCCCGGCCCCACCGCCAGCGAGAAGCCCACCAGCTCCGCCACCATCGGGTCGATGCTCGTCGTCTCGGTGTCGATGGCGACGCGGCCCATGCCCTGCGCCGTCGCCACCCACTCCTGCAGGCGCACCAGCTTCGTCACTGGCTCGTATTTCGTCCGGTCGATGGGAACCGCGGCCTCGCGGGCATAGAACGCAACGGCCGCCGCCGGCGTATTGGCGCCATTCGCACCGCCCGCATCGGCGTTGGTCTCCTTCGGCGGCGCCGTGCGCTCAATCGCCGGGATCGGCGCATCCAGTGCCTCGGCGATACGCTTGGTGAGCGTGCTGAACTCCATCTTGCGCAGGAAGCCGAGCAGCTTCGGCGCCTGCGGATCCTGCACGCCCAGCCGCTCGACCGGGATCTCGACCGGCACATCCAGCTTGAGCGTCACGAGATCGCGCGAGATGCGCGCCTGCTCGGCGAACTCGATCAGCTTCTCGCGCCGCTTGGGCTGCTTGATCTCGCCCGCACGCGCCAGCAGCCCGTCCAGATCGCCGTATTCCTTGATGAGCTCGGCCGCCGTTTTTACGCCGATGCCCGGCACGCCCGGCACGTTGTCGACGGAGTCGCCCGCCAGCGCCTGCACGTCGATCACCTTGTCCGGCGGCACGCCGAATTTCTCCATCACCTCGTCCGCACCGATCCTCTTATTCTTCATGGTGTCGAACATGGTGATGCCGGGCCGCACGAGCTGCATCAAATCCTTGTCGGAGGAAATGATCGTCACGTCGGCGCCGGCCTTCGCGGCCTGCACCGCGTAGGTCGCGATCAGGTCGTCCGCCTCGTAGCCGTCCTGCTCCAGGCAGGCGACGTTGAAGGCCTTCACCGCATCGCGGATCAGCGGGAACTGCGGCACGAGTTCCTCGGGCGCCGGCGGCCGGTGGGCCTTGTATTCCTTGTAGACCTCGTTGCGGAAACTCTTTTCCGACGCATCGAAGATCACGGCCAGATGCGTCGGACGATCCGACAGCTTGGAATCCCCAAGCAGCTTCCACAGCATGGCGCTGAAGCCGTGCACCGCACCGACAGGCAATCCGTCCGACGGCCGCGTCAGAGGCGGCAGCGCATGGAAGGCCCGGAAAATGTAGCCCGAGCCATCGATCAGATAGACATGGCTGCCCTTGGCAACAGGCACGGCCTCGCCATCCGGCACGGAGCAGGCGGCGGCAGGTCTCGCGGATTTCTTGGAGGATGTGGGGGTCATGGCGCGGGACTATAGTGGTTCGAATGTGCGCGGTCAGCCCTTGCCGCTGCCACTGCTGACAGGTTCCCCGTAGGTGTGCGGCTCCATGGCCTCGGTCGGGCCGCCCTCGGAGATCGGGCGGGGCGCGAAACGCCCGAGCGTGCGCACGCGATCGTACATCACGATGGCACCGGCCATGGCCACGTTGATGCAAAAACTCGTTGGAATTTTCACGACATAGTCGCAGCGCGCGAGCAGCGCCTCCGACAGCACGCCGCGCTCGGGCCCGAGCACATACGCCGCCCGCAGCGGGTGCCGGAAGCTCGGCAGGTCGATGGCCTCATCCACAAGCTCGATCCCGACCAGCTTGCAGCCGTGCGGCAAAGCCATCTCGTCGATACCTGCCCAGTTGTAGTGCGGCAGATGCAGTTGCCCTTTCGACGTATCGGCCGAAGCTTCCGCTGCACGATACGTCGCTCCCACCGTAAACGTGAAGCTGGCCCCAAAGCCGTGCGCCGACCGCATCATGTTGCCCAGGTTGAGGCTCTTCGAGATACGCTCCGCGCCAATCGCGAAATATCCGCGCGTGGCGGGCTGGGGCATACGGACAGTCATGGAATTCGAGTCCGGATAGGCGACAGCAAGGACATTTCCTTCTCCCTCTCCCCGTTCTTACGGGGAGAGGGTTGGGGTGAGGGGCAGCCAGATGTTCTGAGCACGCCTCCGCCCCTCATCCTAACCTTCTCCCCGTAAGAACGGGGAGAAGGGACTGGCCGAGCGGGCGGCGCTGCTTGCGACCATCTCAACGCAGACCCGTCCGGACTCGCGACACGCGCGAGGATGACGAAGCAAGCTTGCCCTGCAACACCGTTTCCGTAAGGTGCGCCCTGCTTTAGGAGGTGTCACATGAAGGCTGCCCTTTGCAAGACGCTCGATGGTCCCGATGCCATCGTCATCGAGGATCTGCCCGATCCGGTGGCGGGTCCGGGCGAGGCCGTCGTGCGTGTGAAGGCGGCCGCCCTCAACTTCTTCGACACGCTACTGACACGCGGCAAATACCAGCACAAGCCGCCGCTGCCGTTCTCGCCGGTGGCCGAGATCGCCGGCATCGTCGAAAGCGTCGGGCCCGGCGTCAGCGACGTGAAGCCCGGAATGCGCGTCTGCGGCTATCCGGGCTTTGGCGGCGCGCGCGAGAAGGTGGCCATCAAAGCCGACGTCCTCGTCTCCGTTCCCGATAGCGTTAGCGACGAGGCGGCGTCCGGCATCACCGTCACTTACGGCACCGGCATGCACGGCCTGCGCGACCGCGGCATGGTTCAGAAAGGCGAGACCGTCGCCGTCCTGGGCGCCTCGGGCGGCGCCGGCCTCGCCGCCGTCGAGCTCGCCAAGCTGATGGGCGCACGCGTTATCGCCGCAGCGTCATCCAACGACAAGCTCGCCATTTGCAAGGCGCACGGCGCCGATGCCGTCCTCAACTACGCCACGCAAGACCTCAAGCAGGGCCTGCGCGACCTGACCGATGGCCGCGGCGTCGACGTGATCTACGACTGCGTCGGCGGCGACTACGCCGAGCCCGCGCTGCGCTCCATGGCCTGGGGCGGACGCTTCCTGGTGATCGGCTTTGCAGCGGGTTCCATTCCCAAAATTCCGCTCAATCTCACCCTGCTCAAGAGCTGTTCGATCGTCGGCGTGTTTTGGGGCGAAGCCGCGCGGCGCGATCCGGCGGGACATCGCGCCAACATGTCTCAGGTCCTGGCCTGGGTTGCAGATGGGCGCCTGAAGCCGCATGTTCACGCTCGCTACCCGCTTGAACGCACCGCCGAGGCGATCAAATCGCTCGAAACGCGGCAGGTCGCCGGCAAGGTGATCCTTACGCTGTAGGTCGTTCAACATAGACGTTCGCCCTCCTTCCAGACGGGCCGCGTTTGGGCTAACTGTTCCGCCAACCAGCCGATCGGCCTGGCGATGCAACCGGCCGCAAGGCCATTATGGGAGAACGTCCTACAGATGAAACGTCCGGTTCTAACCGTGCTCGCGTTGGCTGCCGCGCTCGGCGTCACGCCTGCGCTGGCCCAGCAGACCAAGCAGCTTTCCATCGCCACTGGTGGTACGGGCGGCATCTACTATCCGCTGGCGGGCGGCTTCGGCACGATCCTCGGCAAGGAATATCCGGGCCTCACCGCCACGGCGGAAGTCACCGGCGGCTCGGTCGACAACATGAAGCTGATCGGCACCGGCAAGGCCGATGTCGCCTTCACGCAGGTCGACGCCGCCGTCGATGCGCTCAACGGCCGCGACAAATTCACTTCCAAGCTGCCGATCCGCGGGCTTGTCGTGATGTATCCCAACGTCATGCAGATCATCACGCTCGAGGGCAAAGGCATCGAGAAGTTCGAGGATCTCAAGGGCAAGCGCGTGTCTACCGGTTCGCCGGGCAGCGGCACCGAGGTCTATGCCTTCCGCGTCATCGAGGCCGCCGGCCTCGACAAGGACAAGGACATGAAGCGTGAGCGCCTTGGCGCGGCCGAATCGGCCAACGCGCTGAAGGACGGCAAGATCGACGCGTTCTTCTTCGTTGCCGGCGTGCCGACCGCTGCCATCACCGACGTCGCCGCGACGCCCAACGTCAAGATGAAGATCATCGAGCACGGCCACCTGCTGCCGAAAATCATCGAGAAGAACGGCCCGATCTACGGCGAGTCCGTCATCAAGAAGGGCTCCTACCCCAACCAGGAGAAGGACGCCTCCATGACAGCCGTGTGGACCATCATGGCCGTCAACGAGAACTTCCCCGAAGACCTCGCCTACAATCTCACCAAGACCATGATCGAGAAGCGCGAGGATCTGGGTCAGGTGCACAAGGAAGGCCTGAGCGTCGTCGCCGAGAACCAGAAGACCAAGCTGATCGGCGTCCCTTGGCATGCCGGTGCGCTCAAGTACTTCAAGGAAAAAGGCTTGAGCGTCGACTGAGGCCGTCGCGCTCGATGTCCCCTCATTCAGCTGCCGGACGACCGCGTCCGGCAGTTCTTTTTTAGCCGGATTGCTGGGACCGCCGCGATGGCTCTACAGTCTCTCAACAAGACACTTCGGGCGGGAGGTCTCCAATGAACGGCAACCGCACGGACGCCCCATCGCCTGTGCCGGCAGCAGATACGGCCGCCCTGGACGAAGAGGCGCGCAAAAAGGTCGAGCAGCTCATCGAGGAGGAGGAAGGCGCGACCAACCGCCTCGGAGGCGTCCTCGGCAAAACCATCGTGCTGGCCGCTGCCGCCGTGTCCGTATTTCACCTCTACGCCGCCGTCGGCGGCTCATGGCCGTTCACCGCCACGCCGATCGTCCCGACCTACCTCCTGCGTCCGCTGCACGTCGGCATGGTGCTGGCGTTGATCTTCCTGCTGTTTCCGATGTTCAAGAGCTGGCGCAACCGCGTCACCCCGCTCGACTGGCTGTGCGCAGCAGCAAGCCTGTTCGTCGTCGGCTACATCGCCTGGCAAGGCCCGGAATTCGGCGATCGCGCCATCGATCCCGAGCCCATGGACTATGCCGTGGGGCTCGTGCTCATCGCATTGCTGCTCGAAGCAACGCGCCGCTCGACCGGCTGGATCATGCCCGTTGTCTCTCTGATCTTCGTCGCCTATGCGCTGCTCGGACACCGGCTGCCGGCACCGTGGACGCATCGCGGCTATGATCTCGAACGCCTCACCGGCCACCTATACATGACGCTGGAAGGCATCTTCGGTACCACCGTCGAGGTCTCGTCGAGTCTCATCATTCTTTTCACTATTTTCGGCGCCGTGCTTCAGTACTCCGGTGCGGGCAAGTTCTTCATCGATTTCTCGTTCGCGGTGATGGGCGGCAAACGCAACGCCGCCGGCCGGGCCGTGGTGCTGTCGTCCTTCCTGATGGGCGGACCGTCGGGATCGGGCGTCGCCACCACTGTCACCATCGGCACGGTTGCCTATCCGCTGCTCGCCAAGGCCGGCTACGAGAAGAACGCGGCCGGTGGCCTGCTGGCGGCTGGCGGTCTCGGCGCCATCATCTCGCCGCCCGTGCTCGGTGCCGCCGCCTTCCTCATCGCCGAATTCCTCAAGATCTCGTATCTCGAGGTCATCGCCATGGCGTGCATCCCTACGCTCCTCTACTACTTCGCCATTTTCGTGATGGTGGAGCTCGACGCAGCCAAGTCCGGCAACGCCGACGATGTGCTTGTTGAACGCGGCGCCATCTGGCCGCTGGTCAAGAGCTACTGGTTTCACTTCGGGTCGCTCGTTTCCATCATCGCCTTCATGCTGCTTGGCTTCTCGCCGGTGCTGTCGGTATTCTGGGCGACCGTGCTCGCCATCGCGCTGAGCTATCTCAAGCGCGACACCGCGCTGGTTCCCGCCAAGTTACTTCGCGCGCTGGCCGAAGGCACCACCGGCGTGCTCAACATCGCTGCCACCTGCGCCACCGCCGGCATCATTGTCGGGGTTGTGACACTCACAGGCCTGGCGCAGCGCTTTGCCGACATCATCATCGGCTATGCCCAGGGCAGCCTCGTCCTGACCGCCATTTTTACCGCAGCCATCGTCTGGGTCGTTGGCCTCGCGGTGCCGGTGACGGCCTCCTACATCATGTGCGCCGTGATCGCCGCCCCAGCCCTCATCAAGCTCGGCGTACCGGATTTCGCCGCGCACATGTTCATCTTCTACTACGCCGTGCTGTCCGAGGTGTCCCCGCCGACCGCGCTGTCGCCGTTCGCTGCGGCGGCGATTACCGGCGGCAGCCCGTACAAGACCACGTTGCAGTCCTGGAAATATACAATGCCGGCCTTCCTCGTGCCGTTCGTATTCGTCTGCGATCCGCTCGGCGTCGGACTGCTGCTGAAAATCCCGAAGGGCGGCAACTGGCTCGACATCGTCGAGATCGCGCTTGAGACAGCCGCCGGCATCACCCTGTTGGCCTTCGCTTTCCAGGGCCGCTTCCGCCGCACCAACACCTCGCTGGAAACAGGCTTGTTCAGCATGGCAGGTTTGCTGTTCGTTTTCCCGGCCGTGATCGGCGCTGCGCTGAAGCCGCTGACCGGCCTCGACGTGGAGGCCTATCTGCCGCTGCTCGGCAGCCTCGGACTTCACGTCGGCTTCAACGTGATCCTCGGCGCGCTGCTCGGCACCGCGGCCATCATGATGCAACGCCAGCGGCCTGCAGCGCTGGCCTAGCCGCCGGTATGCTTTTCTCAGGCCGTCGCGGACGCCCTGCCAGGGGCAGCAACGCCCTTCAGCGAGGCCACCGCCTCGCGCAACGCCGCACCCGCGGCGTCGATGTCTTCGCGCGACACATCCAGATGCGTCACCGCTCGGATCATGCCGCCGTACGACACGCCCATGCGCACGCCCTGCGCGACCAGTTGGTCATAGACCTGCCGCGACGTCAGCCCGGCACCGCTGACATCGAAGAACACGATGTTGGTCTGGATGTCCGGCGTCATCAGCTTGAGCCCGGGGATCGATTGGATGTGCTCGCCGAGCCGCCTCGCGTTGGCGTTGTCCTCCTGCAACTTCTGGACGTTGTGATCGAGCGCATAGAGGCCGGCCGCCGCCAGCACGCCCGACTGCCGCAGGGCCCCACCCAGCCGGTGCTTCCAGCGCCAGGCCTCGTCGATGAAGTCCTTAGGCCCCGTCAACAGCCCGCCGACCGGGCAGCCCAGGCCCTTCGACAGATCGATCCAAGCCGTATCGCACGGCGCCGTCATGGCCTTGGCGGGCACGCCGGCCGATGCTTCCGCATTGAGCAGGCGCGCACCATCCATGTGCACCGATAGCCCGTGCTCGTGCGCCACGCGGGCCACATCCTCGATCTCGGACACCTTCCAGACCGCGCCGCCGCCACGATTGACGCTCTGCTCGACCACCACGAGCCGCGACCGCGGGTTGTGGCGGCCGCTATCGCGAATGGCGGCCTTGACGTCGGCGCCGGTAAAAATCCC
>CADEFX010000031.1:0-12329 GCA_902826715.1 uncultured Hyphomicrobiales bacterium
CAGAGGCAGCTGGTAGGTAGGGCGAATTTCTCGATCATCACACTAGCGATTTGATCGCATTCTCGGCCAACTGTCAGCCGGCGTGTTAAAGGCGGTCGTATAAGCCATGGGTTCGAGATCGGTGGATGTGGCCATCATCGGCGGCGGCCTTATGGGTTGCTTCTCGGCCTATCACTTGCGCCAGCGCGGCCGGTCCGTGGCGATCATCGAGAAGGGCAAGGCCGGCGCGGCGGCGAGCGGCGTCAACTTCGGCAACCTCCGCCTGCAGGGCCGGCATCCGGCTGAGTTTCCGCTGTCGCTGCGGGCGCATGCCTTATGGGAGGATTTGTCCAGGTCGACGGGCGAGGACTGCGGGTTCGTACCTTGTGGGCATGTGTACCTGGCGTTTGCGGACGACGATCTGCCGAAGATCGAGCGCGCGGCGCGGGATGCACAAGGGGCGGGATTGGGTGTCGAGGTGGTCGGCGGGCCGGAGGCGCGGCGACGCTGGCCGGTGCTGTCGGATGTTGTGAAAGGCGCGTCGTGGTCGAGGCGCGATGCCATCGCCGATGCGGCCGTGGCGTCGCAGGCAGTGGTACGGCTGGCCATGCGGGCCGGGGCGCAGATGCTGGATCGGACAACGGTGGTGGCGGTTGAACCGACTGCCTCGGGTTTCGCCATAACGACCGACACAGGCGTGATGGTCACGTGCGGGCAGGTCGTAAATGCCGCGGGCGCGTGGGCGGGCGAACTGGCGCAGAAATTCGGCGAGCCGATACCGATGTTTGCGGCCGGGCCACCGTTGTTCACGGTGCTGCCGGAGCATGGGTATGCGGGGCCGTCTCTGCATGCGGTGGACGGCACGCTCCTGCTGCGGCAAGGGAATGATCGAGAGGCGGTCGTCGGGTTCTTTCCGCGTGTGCGAGCGGATCTTGCAACGGGCCTGACGCATGTGCCGATGGAGCGGGTGGAGCGGGGGTTGGTGCGCCTCGCCGAGGTGGCGCCGGGGCTCGGCCGCCTGCAGCAGGGCCGCGTGTGGTCGGGTGTGGAGGGCTACCTACCCGACATGCTGCCGGTGATCGGATGGAGCGGCTCGACGCCCGGACTGCTGCACGCATTCGGCTTCTCGGGGCACGGCTATCAACTGGCGCCGGGTGTGGGAGCCGTGGTGGCGGACTTGCTCGTCGATGGGACTACGGCGACGCCGCTAGATGCATTCACGATCCAGCGGTTTGCCGGAGATGTGATTCCCGACGAAAAGCTGTGGAGCGAGTTCGATCCCGAGCTCGTGGCCAAATTCCGCAAGATGCAAGCGAGTGCCAGCAATGCCTAAGCGCAAGCGCACATACTATGGCGTGTCCATCGGCATCCTGATGATGGAGACGTATTTCGAGCGGTTCAACGGCGACATCGGCAACGGACGTACATGGCCGTTTCCGGTGCAGTACCGCATCGTCAAGGGTGCGACGCCGGACCGGGTGACGGATGCGGCGGGGCCGAACATGCTGGATGCGTTCAAGGCGGCCGCCGATGAGCTGATCGCGGCGGGCGTGGACGGCATCACGACGACGTGCGGGTTCCTGGCGCTGTATCAGAAGGACCTGGCGGCGCACTGCAGCGTGCCGGTAGCGACGAGCGCGTTGCTGCAGGTGCCGATGGTCGAGCGCATCCTGCCGCGCGGCAAGCGGCCGGCCGTTCTGACCTTCTCGGCGGAGGGGTTGACCGCGGCGCATCTGGAGGCCGTAGGTGTCGATCCCAAAACACCGGTATTCGGGATGCCGGCGGCATCGGAGTTTCAGCGCTCGATTCGGCAGGGCGATACGTCGGTTCCCTTCGCGACGCTGGAGCGGGAAGTCCTGGAGGCAGTGGAGCGCATGCTCCGGGCCGACCCAAGCGTCGGGGCGCTGGTGCTGGAGTGCACGAACCTGACGCCGTACTCGCGCGCGATCCATCAGGCGACCGGGCTGCCGGTGTTCGACATGGTCAGCCTGGTGCACTGGTTTCACCGCAGTCTGAGCCCGGAGCACTTCCCGCAGGACTGAGCTGCGCTGCGGCTGCATTGACACGCCGGCGTGGAGCGCGCGAGGGTCGAATGTCTTCATTTCCCTCTCCCCACTTCTTCAAGGGGGAGGGGGGACGCGAGCTGGAGCGCTGTCATGACCAACACGAACGAGCGTGCCGTCCTAACCGACGTAACAGAGGGCATCGGGACGGTGACGCTCAACAAGCCGCGCAAGCTCAACGCGTGGGATACGCCGATGCGCGCAGAGGTGGCGGAGGCGTTGCGGAGCTGGAACGGCGACAAGCGTGTGCGCGCCGTCATCATGACGGGGGCGGGAGAGCGCGCGTTTTCGGCGGGACAGGACCTCGATGAGACGGAGAAATTCCAGAGCGGTAATGATGGTGCAGCGTGGTTTCAGTCGTGGCGCGACTTCTATAACGCCATCCGCAACCTGGATAAGCCGTGCCTGGCGGCGCTCAACGGCGTAGCGGCGGGCTCCGCGTTTCAGGCGGCCATGCTGACGGACGTGCGCGTGGGTCATTCAGGCGTGCGCATGGGGCAATCGGAGATCAACTCGGGCATTCCGAGCGTCACGGGGCCGATGCTGATGCTGCCGCGCATCGGACTGTCGCGGACGATGGAGCTGACGCTGACGGGGCGCATCATGGACGCTGCGGAATGCCACGCCATCGGGCTCATTCATTATCTCGTTGAACCGCAGCAGGTGATGAGCAAGGCGCGTGAAGTGGCGGAAATAATGGCGGCCAAGCCCGAGATCGCCATGCGCCTCACCAAGGTGCGCTTCCGCCAGGTGACGCAGGCGGCGTTCGACGAGGCGTTCGAGAACGGCGGGGCGTATCAGGCCGAGGCTTTTGCGTCGGGTGAGCCGCAGGCGGCAATGCGCGTGTTCTTCGCGGAGCGTGCGGCGCGGCGCAAGGCGCGCGAGGCCGGAGGTAAGAGCTGAGCGCGGGCGGCATGTCTCGCGGGGACGATGCAACGCTCGCGGCGGGGTTGCCCGATACCGACGACGGCTTCCTGCAACCATTTTTGCGCAAGGCTGAGGCGGAGCCCGAGCGCGTGTTTTGCCGGGCCGGCGCGGGTGTGTTGAGCTTTGGCGATCTTGAACGCAAATCGGCGGCGCTGGCGGGGTGGCTGCAAGGCCAAGGCGTGGTGCCGGGCGATCGCGTGGCGCTGATGCTGCGCAACAGCGGGACGGCGCTGGCGCTGATGTTGGCGATCGCGCGCGCGGGGGCGGTGTGGGTCCCGGTCAATACGCAGGCCGTGGGCGATAACTTGGCGTACACGCTGACGCATGCGGAGCCGCGGGTTGTGGTGGCGGAGGCGGACCTGCTGCCGGTGATCGGGACGTGCGGAGCCGAGCTGCGCGGCACCACCGTTGTGGGAGCCGATGTGGCGGCCGCGGTGCAGGATGCGCCGGCTGCAGATTGGTCAGAGCCGGCATTGCCGGACGCCGATGCGCCGTTCGCGATCATGTACAGCTCGGGCACGACGGGCCGGCCGAAAGGCGTGATCGTCTCGCATCGGATGCTGCGGCTGTCGGGCGAGGCGGCGGCCATCGTGTCGGCGGCAGTCGAAGGCGATGTGCTTTACATATGGGAGCCGCTTTTCCACATCGGCGGCGCGCAAATGATCGTGCTGCCGCTGATCCGCGATGTGACCCTGGTGCTGGCTGAACGGTTCAGCGCCAGCCGCTTTTGGAGCGACGCGACGGCCTGCGGCGCGACGCACGTGCATTTCCTCGGCGGCATCCTGCAGATTCTGCTGAAGCAGCCGCCGGGGCCGCTCGATAAGTCGCATCCGGTGCGTATCGCGTGGGGCGGGGGTTGTCCCATCGACGTGTGGCGCGCGTTCGAGGAGCGTTTCGGGGTGGAGGTTCGCGAGTGCTACGGCATGACGGAGTGCTCGAGCTTCACGACGGCGAACGTCAACGGCATTGTGGGATCGGTTGGTACGCCGCTGCCGTGGTTCGATGTGGCGATTGTCGATGCGGCGGGGCGGCCTGCGGCGGTGAGTGAGCGCGGCGAGATCGTGGTGCGCGAGCGGCTGGCGGGTGCACTGACGCGCGGATACTTCAAGGACGCGGATGCGACGGGCAAGGCGCTACGGGGTGGTGCCTTTCACACAGGCGATTTGGGTTCGTGGGATGCGTCGGGCAATATGTACTTCCACGGGCGCATGACGGACAGCATGCGCGTGCGCGGTGAGAACGTGACGGGGGCGGAAGTGGAAGAGATCGTACGGCAGCATCCCGCGGTCGAGGATTGCGTGGCTATCGGTGTGGCGGCGGACGTGGGCGAGCAGGAGATCAAGCTGTTCGTGTTACCGAAGGCGGACATGGTGGTGGCGCCGGCGGAGCTGTCGGCGTGGCTCGCTTCGCGCCTCGCGCGCTATCAGCGGCCGCGCTATATCGCGATGGTGGAGCAGTTCGAGCGCACGCCGAGCCAGCGCATCATGAAGCACAAGCTGTCGAAGCGGACGGACGACGTCTGGGATGCGTCGCAGTGAAAGCAAGGAGGGAACGATGATGGTTGCCGTCACGATCGGGCAGGTGTACGCCCGACCGATTGCGGTGGTGCACCGGACGGCGAGGCTCGCGGATCTGGCGACAGTCGTCCCCGATGCCTGCGGCGAGGTGTGGCGGTTCGTGCGGGCGCACAACGTGACGGGGACCGGCCATAACGTTGCCGTTTACTTGGACGAAGCGATGCATATCGCTTGCGGCGTAGAGGTGCCGGCGACATTTGTGGGCGACGGCACGGTGGTGCTGTCGGCGACGCCCGCAGGGCGCGTCGCGCATGCAGAGCATCGGGGGGCGTATCATCTGCTAGGGCAGACGCATACAGCCGTGCGGCAGTGGTGTGCGGCCAACGGGCAAGCGTTAAGCGGACCCAACTGGGAGATTTACGGTCATTGGACCGACGACCCAGATAAGCTCAACACGGACGTGTTCTATCTGCTGGAGACGTAAGAACCGCCTCGTTGCTGCTTGCAAAAGAACGCGCGCGATCGTACAGGAAGGGCAGGCCGTACGGCGGCCGCCCGTCCGCGGAAAGGGCCAAGCCCACCATCGTGACTGTCGAGTGACGGCACCCCTTCCTGCCCGTCTGCGGACATCGGGCGTTCGAGGAAAGGGTTTGTCATGGCCACACCTGCGGCCCCGCGCCGTCAACTGCCGGCCAATCCATCACAAGAGTATCTGCGCAAGGAGGCCAAGCGGCTTGCCAAGGCCGAGGGCCTGAAACTGGCGGCGGCGCAGCGGCGGCTCGCGCACGAGTATGGATACAAGACGTGGGCGGCGCTGAGCGGTGCCGTGCAGGAGGCGGCGCCGGTCAAGCTGGTGAAGGTGCGGCCGCTTGTCGAGGCGGCGGCGCGCGCCGACTCAGACGCGGTGCGCGCGTTGCTGGCGGCCGGCGAGCGGGCGGATGCCAACGAGGATGCCGAGACGCCGCTGATGCGCGTGTGCGCCAGCGACGCCGACGATGCGCGCAAGATCGCGGTCGCGCAGATGCTGTTGGAGGCGGGCAGTTCGCCGCGCGAAACGGACAAGAACGGTACGACGGCGCTGCATCTGGCGGCTCGGCGCGGGCCGCTGGCGCTGGTGGAATTGCTGATCCGCGGCGGTGCATTGAGCTGGCAGGGTGACAGCCGCGGGCGTGCGGCGCTTGGCTATGCGCGTGTGGGCGGGGCGCGGGAGCGCGGCGCCATCATCGAACTGCTGGACCGGCCGGTGATCCGCGATCCGCAGTTTCGCGCGGCGGTGCGGGCGATCCATGCCGGGGACGAGGCGGCGCTCGCCGCGCTGCTCGATGCCAATCCGGAGCTCCTGACTATGCGCGCGATCGAGCCCGACTGCTATCCGCGCGATTACTTCCGCGATCCGAAGCTGTTCTGGTTCATCGCCAACAATCCGACGCTGATGAAAGCGGTGCCGGACAACATCGCGGATATCGCGGGGCTCATGATTGCACGCGGGGTGGCACACGAGGACCTGAACTATACGATCGAGCTGGTGATGTCGGCAGGCGACGCGCTCGGCGGAAAACTCAAGGAGCTGACGGCGGTTCTGCTGGATGCGGGTGCCGCGGCAACTCCACGCGCCATTCTTGTCGCGCTTGCGCATTGGGTGGTGGAGCCTATCGAGCTGCTGCTGTCGCGGGGGCATCCTCTGACGGCGGGGATGGCAGCGTCGCTGGGACGCACGGCTGAGCTGACGCGGCTGCTTGAGCGCACATCAAATGCAGAGAAGCAGGAGGCTTTCGGGCTAGCGGTGATCAACCGGCAGGTGGAGGCGGCGCGTCTGTGCCTCGATGCGGGCGCGGATGTGAACGCGTTCCTCCCCGTGCACAAGCACTCGACGCCGCTGCATCAGGCGGCGATCAACAACGATGGCGCCATGCTGCGGTTGCTGTGCGAGCGTGGCGCGGACCTGAGCGTGTGCGACACGCTGTGGAACGCCACGCCACTCGATTGGGCGGCGCATAACAAGAAGACCGAGGCGGAGGCGTATCTGCGCGAGGTGATGGAGGAGCGGAAGGGCAGGTGATCCCTCGGACGATGGGTGGGGCCTTCCTTTCCCATTACCTTGCATCCCGAGGCGGCGTGCGCCTTTTGGCGTGCGCAGAGCCGGGACCTTCGCGCGTCAGTGCATGCGAAGAATCTGCCGCCAGGGATTGCCGTGCCGCAACGTGCATCACAATCCGGGAATGCAGAAAGGGAGAGGTTGCCTTCTCATATTGAGGGCGACCGAGGTGCAGGAGCCTGCCAGAGCTTCGGCGCTTGTTTTGCTTGGGTTGCATGACGCATGATCGCGGGATGGCTTGCACAGAACGACAAGCCGCCAACCGCGCGAGGACCCATGCCAGCCGCCAACTCCCTGCCCGATGTGCTCGAGACGACGGAGGCGGAACGCCTCGCCACCGGCTTCATCTTCACGGAGGGGCCGCTATGGCATCCGGACGGGTTCTGGTATTTCGTGGATATCCGGCAGAGCAAATTGTTCCGCATGACGCCGGGGAAGGAGCCGGAACTGGTGCGGACAACGATCGGCGGCAACGGCACCACCTTCGATTTGGAGGGCCGGCTCATTGTCTGCGAGGGCGACGACCGGCGCGTTACGCGTATGAGTGCCGATGGCAAGGTCGAGACGCTGGTCGACAACTACAAGGGCGGACGCTTCGCGCGGCCCAACGATGTGATCTGCCACACGAACGGCAATCTCTACTTTACCGATCCGGACAAGCGGCGTGCTTATCATCTGCGGGAGGTGCCGGGGCCCGAAGGCGAGAACGATCTGTGGGACGGCGCGGGCGTGTACCGCGTGACGCCGGACGGCCAGCTTAGCATGCTGGCGCTGTGCGAGTATCCGAACGGGCTGGCGTTGTCACCGGACGAGCGCACCATGTACGTGGCCAACACGCGGTCGTCGAAATACATCCACGGCATCCGGCTCGATGCGGCCGGCAACGCGGTCGGGCGCTTCATCTTCGCCGACATGAACGAGGGCGACGAGCCCGGCATCCCCGACGGCCTGAAGGTGGACACGCTCGGCCGCGTCTACTGCACGGGGCCGGGCGGCATCTGGGTGTTCCAGCCGGACGGCAGGCGCATCGGCATCATCCGGTGGCCGGAGCAGGCGGTGAACTTCGCGTTCGGCGGGCCGGACATGCGCACGATGCTGTGCTGTGCATATACCTCGGTCTATACGCTGCGCATGAAGGTGCCGGGGCAGCCACATCCTTGGTACAAGGTGCGGGGGACTTGAGGCGGGCTCCGTTGCGCCGCCCGCCTACGGATGCGGTCCCCAGGGGGCGGCGGTCATGAGTTTTACTTCCTGCGACATGACGAGCGGACGGAATTTTGAGGCAAAGCCTTCGACGAAATCCTTGTTGGCGAAGACGGCGGCCCAGTGCTTGCGGCGGTCGGCGTCGTCCTCGAACTTCCACAGGTGCACGAGCTGATTGATCATGCCGGTGTCGCCCTGGAAATAGCCGATCAGATGCTTGTCGTGCCCGCCCTTCTTGAGCGCGGGGAAGCCAAGCTCCGTATAGAGCTTCACGGCCTCGCCCATCTTGCCGACGTAGAGCGTGTAGGTGCGCATTTCGTAAAGGGACATGGCGTTTCGTTTCTCCGTTTGTTGTCCGGTCATTTAGGACCAGTTCAGGAAGGAATGCCATTGCTTGCGCGCGGGAGCGTTCGAGAGGCTCGTGGATGGCCGCCTGCGCGGCCATGACGTTGTTGAGGTGGCAGCGGGCATATCGGCCCCAAGATTGGCGCGTGATCCTACGACCCTGCGATGAAATCGAAACCGAAGGCGTTGCCTTGGCGCTTGATGGTGCCGCAGGAGGGCGTGGCGAAGTGCTGGGGCAGGACAAGGGTGCCGGTATCGGCGTGCTTATCGATTAGCGCCTTACGTGAAACGCGCGAAGCGTCCATGTCGAAGTCGGCGCGGCAGGAGAGGTCGGGGAAGAGAAGTTGCATCGGGTGATGGATGATGTCGCCGATGAAGACGCCTTTGGTGCCGCCCGACTCCACGTTGATGACGAAGTGGCCGGGCGAGTGGCCGTGGCACGGTTCGATGGAGATGCCCTTATCCAGTTCGAAATTGTCGGCCACAAGAACCGCCTTCTCGGCGCGCATGACGGGCAGCACGCTGTCCTCGAAGCCAAGGACGTGCATGTTGTCGCGCTTGTCCTTCTCCTTCTGATAGACGCCGTCCCAATAGTCGTACTCGCGCTTGGCCATGATGTACTTGGCATTGGGAAAAGTCGGCACCCACTGGCCGTTGACGAGGCGCGTATTCCAGCCGACGTGGTCCCAGTGCAAGTGCGTGCACATGACGTGCGTCACCTCCTCGGGCTTGACGCCGAGGGCCGTGAGCTGGCCGAGGTAATCCAGCCGTCCGACGTTGAACTGCTCGCGGCCGGGACGCGGCTTGTCGGCGCCGCAGCAGGTGTCGACCATGATGGTGTGACGGCCGGTCTTGAGCACGAAGGAATGGAAGCTCATGACGATTTTGCCATCGGGCGTGATGCGGCCCGGTAGCAGGCGCTGCGCCTCGGCCACCATCTCGTCCGTGGACGCGGGAAGGAATTCGCGCGCGGGGAAGGCGGGGAATTCGATCTCGGGGATGCGTCCGACCTGATAATCGCCGAGCTTCAACTGGTGCATGAACGATCCTCCTGGAGTGGGATGTAAGGGTGCTCGGTGTGAATTTATGGAGGAAAGCGTACAGCATCGTGCGCGCGATGGAAGGGCGGCCTTGAGGCGGCTTGTACGCAGGATCCCGATCGCGTCTTACGTCGTTCTGATCCGGCCGCGAGGAACCCCTGCGGCTCGCTCAATTCGCATATGCGAGCTTGTGGGCTCCCCCAATCGGTCTTAGTGGGCCATTGTTGACGGCTGTTCGCTAAGAAGTCGTATGACCGAAGTCCGCTTCCAGATCAGGAGCGAGGACTCCGGCAGCGGGGGATCGCCTTTTGGGCACGGACGTGAACGCCGTTGAGCCGAGCCGCGGCGGAATCCTGTCTCTTACCGGCCAGCAATGGCTGATCGTCTTCATGGTGCAGCTCTCCAACATGCTGTTCAACATGACGATCACTCTTGCAAACCTTGTCCTACCCCAGATGCGTGGCACACTTTCAGCGACGCAGGACGAGATCTCCTGGGTGATCACGCTCAACCTAGTGGCGACAGCGATCGCAACCCCTATGACGGCCTGGCTCGCTGGACGGCTCGGCTGGCGTAAGATGATGCTGGTGACGGTGGGCGGCTTTACCTTTGCGTCGTTGCTGTGCGGGCTGGCGACGAGTCTAGAGACCCTGATCCTGGCGCGCGTGATGCAGGGCGCGTTCGGTGCCCCGATCGCTCCGTTGGGACAAGCCATTCTGCTGGCGACGTTTCCACGTCACCTGCAGCCGTTCGCGTTGGTGATGTGGGGCGTCGGCTCGGTGTTTGGCCCAGTTGTCGGACCTATCTTGGGTGCCATGGCTACCGAGGCGTGGAACTGGCGGGCGGCGTTCTTCATGATCGTGCCGCCAGGCATCGCGACACTCGTGTGCATCTGGTTCGCCCTCAAGGAGCACACAACCGCCAAGGCGCTGCGGCTCGATTGGATCGGATTCATCGCACTGGCGATCGCGCTCGTCTGCGCGCAGCTCGTACTGGATCGTGGGCAGCGGATGGATTGGTTCGACTCGACCGAGATCGTGATCTGCACGCTGGTGGGTGCTCTCGCGTTCTGGGTGTTCGTCGTTCACTGCCTGACGTCCAAAGACCCTTTTCTCGATCCTCGCATCCTGCTCGATCGCAACTTTGCTGTGGGAACGCTGATCGCCTTCGTCATCGGAGTGCTGAGCTTTACGAGCCTGGTCCTGTTTCCGACACTGCTGCACGATCTTCGCGGCTACCCCGAAGACGTCATCAGCGTGCTCATTTCTGCTCGAGGGCTCGGCAACTGGACCGCATTCCTCTTCATCACGCAGCTCACACGCATTGCCCCCCGCTTCGCCATTGGGGCTGGGCTTGCGATACAGGCGGCAGCAGGGTTCTGGATGTCTCAGTTCGACATTAACGTGACGCACAGCGCCGTGTTCTGGAGCCATTACCTCATGGGGCTCGGCAACAGCGTCGCATTCACACCGATGACTGTCATGGCGTTCTCGACGTTGCCGAGGGAGAAGATCACGGAGGGTGCCGCTATTTTCACCATGATGCGCAACTTCGGATCGAGCCTGTTTATCTCCCTGTCGGTCCTCGTCCTGATCCGCACGTCGTCCATCAGCTATGCCGAACTCGCCGAGTTCGTGACGGCGTACCGGCCCATCTTTTCCGATCCGGCGTTTCCCGCCATGTGGAACCCCGAAGCGGCCGAAGGCTTGATGCGGCTGTCGCGCGAGGTGCAGCGGCAAGCAAACATGATCGGGTACATCAATGCCTTCACCATGATGGCGGCAGTGGCTGCCGTGGCCATTCCGCTCGCCGTCTGCCTTCGGAAGACCTCCTACCGGTAGTGCCCGGAACTGCCGCCGTTTTGCGCTGCCCCTGGTCGGGGGGCCGGAGCTACGGGGGCGGCTCCGGCCATTTGGATGAGGTCTATTGCAGAATCGCGTACTGGGCGCGCTCGCGCTTGGCGAGCTTTGCCAACGCCTCGCCGGCAATCAGCGTCTTGAAATGCGTGGTCTGCTGATGGGCGGTGAACGCCGCCTCATCCTTGAAGACCTCGTAGAAGAAGAACCTCGAGGGCTCGGCGCGTGAGCGGTGAATGACGAAGGTCTCCACGCCCGGCTCGTTGCGCGCTTGCGGCGCAAATCGGGCCAGGATCGCCGCAACGGATTCCTCCTCGCCCGGATTGGCTTCCCAGAATGCCGTCACGACGAGGCGGTTCTGCGCATTGCTCATGTTGGCCATCTTTGAACTCCTGCGTTTGGACTTGCTGATCAGGGCCTTCACGTTTCCAGCGTGTTGCTCTGTGCCCGAGCGAACGCGGCCCGATAAATCGACGTTAGAGGTTCGGGAGGAGCAGGTGTTTCGACGGTTGGCGAAGTGTCATTGCGGGCGTAAGCAAAAAAGCAGACCGTCTGTGCGAGCATGGCGCTGCCAAAAACTGCAGACCGTCAATCCGCTTGCGCTACAGCGATGCGCGGGGCGGGGATGCGGGTCTGCTGCTCGATCTCGACGACGACGGCTTCGGAGACGGCGGCGGCCGTGATGCGCTCGAAGAGCGAGATCGGCGCCGTGGCGGTAACGCTGGCAATGATCGGGCCCTGCCGCGTCTCGACGACGTCAACGCTGGCGAGGCCGAGATGCAGGGCGCGGGCCGCGTCCTCGGCGAGGCGGCGGGCCGGCTCGGTCGCGCTGCCTTGATGTTTGTGCCAGTTCTCGCCTTCGGTTTCGAGGCTGCTGCGCGTGTGGGCGTCGCGCGCCATGGCGGCCACCGCGCGGCCGCCGACGGTGGCGAAGCGAAGCAAGGCGCTGCGGCCGGTCGCGTCGAGGTCGTCGGCGAGGATGTGGCCTTCGCTGCGGTTGGAACCTTTGCTTACATGGCTGACGGCGGTCTCTGGGACGCGGATGCCGCTGCGCGCCAGAATCTGGCGCATGGAGAGCGGATCGCCGGCGCGCAGCAGGGCGTCGGCAGAATTGAGGGCGCGCGCACCTGTCATCTCGAGCTGGCGGACGATAGCGGCGGAGAAGGTGGACGAGATCTTGCCGCCGCGCACGATGACGGCATCGACGGGTTCGAGCGCGCGACCGTCGACGAAGATGGCGGGTTGAATGGAATCGATCAGCAAGGACACGCGCGAGCGGTCGATGACGAGGGAGCTGTGGCCGC